>NZ_JBHWZP010000090.1:0-30624 GCF_042728395.1 Streptomyces sp. NPDC060205 | reverse complement strand
TTCTCCGAACGCGACGGGCCGACGGCGGCTGCCGGGAGGTCGGCCGGAGGCGTCGAAGGACAACCTCCGGCGTGACCGGCGGCTCGGGGCGGCCGGTCACGGCCCAGGGGGGAAGTGGCCGTGCCGGTGCCGTCGATGAGTGGACGCGGAGCGCACAGGTCGGTCGGTCCGCGGAAGCCGCTCCGGCGGCCGAGTGGCGGTCCGGAGCGCCGTGCGAGGGGATGCGGTGCCGTGCTGCGCGATGCAGTGCTGTGCAACGGGATGGAACCCGGGAACGGCGTACGCCTTCGCTCGGATCCGGCGCCACGGATCCATGCGCAGCCAGGGAGAGTTGTAGACCTGACTGATGTTCAACGTCAAGACGCAGTAGGCAAGTTGACGTTCAATCAGGCGCCCTTCATCGCTTCGCCACATCTCCGACTTCCTTTTTGCACAAGGTGCTTGACCCTCGCCACTTACCGCGGGTAACTTCCGTCGCGGCTACTGCTGCGTAACGTGAAAGCCCTTGCACCCGCCGGGAGGTGCGGGAGACGTGCGCCGCATCCGCTGTCCGCGCCAGGACAACGTGCCGACCGAAGCCCTGCCTAGCGTTGACCATGCCCCTGGGAGCAGAAATATGGTTTCGTCCTCGGACGCCGGCTCGTCCGCCGGTTCCACCCCCGAACCCTCCGAAGTGCCGGAAAGCGGTTCCACGGCGGAGACATCCGCAAGCCCCGCAAGACGTGGGCGGGTCCGCCCGCGCCGCGCCGCGGTGATGGCGGTTCCCGCCACCGTGATCGCCGCGGGCCTCATGATCCTCACCGCCCAGGGAGCCCTGGGCGTGCAGTTCGCGATCTCCGGCATGCCGTTCACCGTCACCGCGACCAACCTCGACGGGGAGGGCTTCGCGCAGTTCGGCGGTCTCGATCAGATGGCCGAGGGCAGCCCGAACGAGGGCGACACCGGCGGCCAGGTCCTGGTGGTCGTCTCCGCGATCAAGAAGGCGACCCTGGAGAAGCTCTGCCAGAGCGTCGACCTCGGCGGCACCAACCTGCTCATCAGGGCCGGGGAGGGGTCGCAGAAGGTCTCCGCGACCAACCTCACCACCGACTCCACCGAGCTGTCCGGCAACGCGTCCTTCGACAACATCGAGATCGGCAACGACGCCAGCACGCTCGACAAGTCCCACACCCGGGGCCCCAAGGGCGTCTTCAGCCAGCAGGCCGACACCGTGCACATCGGCAACCTGCGGCAGACCAACTACGCCACCACGGCAGCGGTGTTCAAGCTCCCCGGTCTGAAGCTGAGCTTCAGCGACAAGGGCTGCTGATGGCCGCCTTCCGGCGCTGGCGGGCGGACCGCCCCTTCCTGGGCGGGCTGCTGCTCACCCTCGGCGGGGCGGAGATCCTCCTCACGCAGAAGGCGTCGCTGAAGGTCGTCATGCACATCGGCATGCAGGGCCTGGCCGGCTACCTCCTGCCGGTCCTGATGGTGATCTGCGGACTGCTGATCCTCTTCAACCCCGCGCAGCGGCTCTTCTACTCGATCCTCGGCGTCCTGTTCTCCCTGGGCTCCTGGATCACCTCGAACCTGGGCGGGTTCCTCATCGGTCTCCTCCTCGGTGTCGTCGGCAGCTGCCTCGCCTTCGGCTGGCTGCCGGACCAGGAGCCGCGCCGCCCCCGCACGTGGTTCCGCCGCGGCCGGGGGCCCGTGAAGCCCGCGCGGCCGGTGGAGTCCGTAGGCCGTCCGTGACGCGTCGGGGGCGCCCGCCGAGGCGGCGCCCCCACGGTCGCGGCCCTCTCCTGCCTGCCGCTGCCTACTGCACGCCGTGCGGCCGGAACTGGATGCTCACGCGGGGGCCCGCCGCCCGCGCGCTCTTGGGGATCGCGTGCTCCCAGGTGCGCTGGCAGGAACCGCCCATCACGATCAGGTCGCCGTGCCCGAGCGGACGCCGTACGGTGGCGCCGCCGCGCCGGGGCCGCAGCAGCAGATCCCGCGGGGCTCCCACGGAGACGATCGCGACCATCGTGTCCGTGTGCGAGCCGCGCCCGATCCGGTCCCCGTGCCAGGCCACGCTGTCCCGGCCGTCGCGGTAGTAGCAGAGCCCGGCCGTGGTGAACGGTTCCCCCAGCTCGGCCGCGTAGTGGCCGGACAGGGCGTCGCGCGCCTCGTCCAGCACGGGATGCGGCAGCGCGTGCTCCGCACGGTAGAACGCCAGCAGCCGTGGTACGTCCACCACCTGCTCGTACATCTGACGTCGTTCCGCCCGCCAGGGGACCTCCTCGGCGAGCCGGGTGAAGAGCGAGTCCGCCCCGTGGAGCCAGCCCGGCAGCAGGTCGATCCACGCCCCGTCACCGAGCACGGTCCGGCGCAGCCCGGTGAGCGGACCGAGGCGGATGGCGTCGCTCTGGTCGAACAGTGATCCCTGAAGGTGCGTGGACATGCCTCCAGGCTACCCGGTGATTCGAATGGGTGTGCTAATCGGGTGAGCGGGACACCGCCGGCGCCTTCTCGGCGCGCCCCCGGCTCAGTGATCGGTGCCGGGGCGCGCCGCCGGTGCATGGCGGCGGTGGCTGGTGTCGCACCAGGGGAAGACACGGCTGCGCCGGCAGGTGCACAGGGCGACGCAGAAGCGGTCGGACGACACGGTCGTGCCGTCCTCCAGGACGATCTCGACCGGCCCCTCGACCAGCATGGGGCCCTCACGGCGGGCGACGATCCGGCGCGGGCGTTCGGCGGGGCTCTCCGGCACGGCCGTTCACCGCCTTTCTCTCGACTGTCTCGACTCTCGACCACGTGCTGCACATGTCCCCAAGGGGCCGTGCCGCACCGGTCACACGGCGGTGCGCAACGAGGACCGGCCGGACCGCCAGGCCTCCAGCAGGCGGTCCGCGAGCCGGTCCTCGACCCATCCGGTGGCCTCGACACCGAAGGCGATGTCGGCGTCGAGATGCGGTTCCTCCTCCAGCAGTCCGGCGACGACCTCACGGCGTACGACCTGCTCGTGGACCGCGTCCGCCTCGACGTGCTCGGCGTAGAAGTGCTCGGCCGCCGGACCCGCCCCGGTGCGCCGCATCGCGCTCGCGAGCCGCCTGGAACCGGGGGAGGAGGTGGTCTCCACCGCGGCGAAGTGGCCCACCAGCGCGCCGCGCAGCTCGCGGTGCAGACCGAAGAGGGACATCAGATTGACGACGGCCAGTGCCTCGGCGCCGCTCGCGTCGAGATAGCGCCCGTACGACGGGTCGAGGCCGAGGTCGGTCATGAGGTCGGCGAACAGCCGGGCGTGCACGCGCTCGACGCGCCCCCCTCCCCACTCGTCGAACTCGACCGCCGCCATGCCCGCCTTGGCGCGTCCCCACAGGCGCGGCAGGACCCAGGCGTGCGGGTCGGCTTCCTTGAGGTGGTAGACCGAGCGCTGGGCGGCGTACTCCCGCAGGTGCCACAACTCGCCCTCGTCCCGCAGGAAGTGCGAGACGCCCTCACCGTCCACGGGCTCCACGAGCAACTCGTCCAGCGCCTCGTCCGCGCGGGTGTGCCGGGTCGCCCCCGCGCGCAGGGCCGCCAGGAACGGCTTCTCCAGCGCCGCGCGGACCCGCAGCAGCTCGGGGTCCCACTCGCGGGCCCCGTCGACACCGGCGAAGCCCCGGTAGTGCAGTTCGTAGCAGAGGTACAGCGCCAGCTGGTGGTCGTCGCCGAGCGGGTCGGCTCCCGCGAGAGCGGCATCGTCGGGCAGCGCTCCCGTGCCGCGCAGGTATGCGATGAGCGCCGCGGAGACCGCTCCCCGGCTCGGCGGGAGTTCCGGTTCCGCGTACGTGCGCTTGGCTGCTGGTTCCATGCGTGCCGGGTACCCGTGATCGAGGACCCCTCACCTGCACGAACCCACCCGCGGGCCTGTTCGGGACCTCCGCCGGCACGTATCCGCCCCGGCCTGCGCTCCGGGCTTGAGCTCGGGGAAGCGGCGGACGGCGGGTCATTCGCGCCCGGTGTCGATGACGCAGAAGCGGTTCCCGTCGGGGTCCGCGAGAACGACGAAGTCCGGATCCTCGGGATACAGGTCCCAGTCGACCCGCCGGGCGCCGAGGGACACCAGCCGCTCGACCTCGGAGCTCTGCTCGGCTGCGTCGGCGGCGTACAGGTCGAGGTGGACCCGGGGATGCTCCTGCACCGGTGTGTCGCTCAGGCCCAGCGCCACTTGGGGGCCGGTGCCGTCGACGGGGACCAGCACCACCCAGGAGTCCTCGGCCTCTTCGCGCGGCTTGTAGCCGAGCGCCCGCGTCCAGAACGCGGCAGCGCGCCGGACGTCCGACACACCCAGTACAACGGACCCGATCTTCAGCATGCGCCGAGTGAAGCAGATGTCCGTGGCGTCAGGGATGCCATTTACGACGTCCGGCGCACTGCGCACCGGCGGACGGGCGGGCGGACAGGCGGGCGGACGGGACCGGAGCGGTGACGCGGGTCAGGAGGTGCGCCCGGGGCCCCCGCTGCCGAAGCCGCCACTGTCGTTGTCGTTCCAGGTCGGGCGGTTCTGATCGGCTGCTCGGTGCGAGGAGTCGCCGCCCAGCTGGTGCGGGGTCAGACGGTCCTGGTCCTTGGCGATCCCGTCGGCCTCGCGCCGCTCGGTCACCGGCCCGACGGGCCCGGAGTCGGGAAGACGGGGCTGTTCCTCGGGGCGGGGCGGCGCGGGCTGGCGGGAGCGCTGCCGACGCCCCCACACCACGGCCCAGATCAGGCCGCCGACGAGGATGACGCCGATCAGGAACGGCACGATTCCGCCCACGGCGGCGCCGGAAGCGGCCAAGGGTGTCGCGTTGAAGTCCATTGCCCCCGAGTACCCTGTCCCACCAGCCGAAACAGGCGTTCTCCCGCGGTGGCCCCCGCGCCCTGCCGGATCCGCACGAGAAACGGCTCCCGGACAAAGTGTGTCCAGGAGCCGACCCGATGACGCCCGCTCACCATCTGTACCAGCGTGACCTGCCTCCCGTGCCCGTCGTGCCGCGCATCAGGAAGCCCAGCAACCAGATGACGAGCACCGCGATCGCGATCCACCAGAGTATTTTCACGGCGAATCCGGCCCCGAAGAGAATCAGGACCAGCAGCAGGACCAAGAGAATCGGAACCATGGCCTCCACCTCCTGGGGGCTGAGTTCCCCGTATTCCTGGTCACTACCGCGCCGACGGGTTGATACCAGCTGTTACTCCACATGGCAGGCGATAATCGGAACGTCATGTTATGAAATCAAAAGTTTGGGGATGCCCCTTTGAGGGGAAAATGTCCGTAGTGCTTCGGACCGGAGGCACGTCCGCGGGAGCTGGTGCGCCAGGCCTCGGTCGTGTTCCGGCCGGGCCCGTTCGTGCGCCCTCCCACGGTGACGGTTTCCGTGCACACCCTCTGAGGGAGATGCGACGCAGCATGCCAAGCACCGTCAGGACGAAGCAGCATCCACACGACGACGCCCCCGACACGGCCGCGGCCTTCGAACGGCTGGCGGCCCTCCCCGAAGGAACCGACCGGCAGGCCCTGCGCGACTCTCTGGTGCGGGACTGGCTGCCCATGGCGAACCGTATCGCCATGCGGTACCGGGGCAGGGGCGAGTCCACCGAGGATCTCGCCCAGGTGGCGGCACTCGGCCTCGTCAAGGCCGTCGACCGGTACGACCCCGCGCGCGGCAACGCCTTCGAGAGCTATGCCATCCCGACCATCACCGGCGAGATCAAGCGCCACTTCCGCGACCACATGTGGGTCCTGCACGTGCCACGGCGCGTCCAGGACCTGCGCAACCGGGTCCGCGCCGCCGCCAAGGAACTGTCCCAGACCATCCCGGGCCGCAGACCGACCGTCGCCGAGATCGCCGCGCACGCGCAGATGACCGAGGACGACGTACGGGCCGGATTCGAAGCCCTCGACAGCTTCACCGCCCTGTCCCTCGACGCCGAACTGCCCGGCAGCGACGACGGATACGCGCTCGGGGACGCCCTCGGCGCGTCCGACACCGGGTTCGACCTGGTCATCGACCGCGAAGCGGTGAAGCCCTGCATCGCCGCGCTCCCCGAGCGCGAACGGACCATTCTCTATCTGCGCTTCTTCAGAGGCATGACCCAGGGGCGCATCGCGGAGCATCTGGGTATCTCGCAGATGCATGTCTCCCGGCTGCTCAGCGGCTGCTGCGCCAAGGTGCGCGACGAGGCGCTCGCCGAGCACGAACACGAACACGACGACGAGGACGGCCGCGGGCGCGGTCGGAGCGCCGGGCCCCACGGACCCAGCCGCCCGTCCCGAGGTGCCCCCGAGCCGGGCGGCTGCGTGGCGAGCTCACTGCCGAACCCTCCCGGGAACGGTGCGCCAGCGGCCTGCCCATCACCGAAGTAACCAACGGGGCCTGAACGAAACGCCCTTGTCACGGAGGTGGGTCGTATCCCGGCCGCACGGCGGGTCCGTACCGGTCGAGCGTCTCCTCCAGTGCGGCCAGGACGTCGGGCGGCAGATCACCCCGCCGGCCCCACACGAGGATCAGCTCGGCGACGTTGCGCAGCTTGAGGTTCGTGTGCTGGGACACCTCCCGCAGCACGCACCATCCCTGATCAGGTGTAACCCTGCCGAGAGCCACCATCATGCCGATCGCCTGATCCACGACGGCGTGCGAGGTCACGGCCTCCTTGAGCTGGCCGATTTCCTCCTGCAACTCGGCGATCCGGGGTGTCTCCTCCTCGGACGGGGCCCGGCCCGGCCGGCCGCCGCCGGGCTCGTCGGTGCCCGAACCGGCGTCTGGCGTCATTCGTCCCCTCCGGGATCGCGGCACATCACGGTCGCAGTCCATCGTCCCCATTCCACCGGGCGCGTGCCAGTGCGCCGACCGTCCGCGCCGACCGGCCGTCACTCAGGGCGACGAAGGCTCACGGATTGCGAAGGCCGCCCGTCGGGCGCAGGGTGAAGACGGCAGTCCAACCCTCGTACGAAGGCGGAACACCATGAGCAAGGCGAAGAGCAAGGCCAAGCAGATGAAGGGCAAGATGAAGGAGGCCACCGGCAGGGCCATGGACGACAAGTCCATGGAGGGCCAGGGCCGGGGCGAACAGATGACGGGCAAGGCCGAGGAACTCAAGGACAAGGCCGCCGACCACATGAAGAAGTCCGGCCGCTAGGCCTGTCTGCCGCGCGTACGCCCCCGGACGGTCACCGGCTCCAGCCGTGGCCGCCGGGGGCGTTGCCGTGTCCGGACCTCGGGAGGCCACCGGCCGTCACCTGCGTGGCGCCCGTGACGGTAGAGGTGTGGAGGAGTGATCCATGGGCACTCGGCTGTCGAAAAGACGTGCCCGACCAGGCGTTCGGCGGCCGTGTGCACTCACTTCCCGCACCCGACAGGGCGCTCGGACGGAGGACTTCCCCCATGGCTTTTCTCGTCGACCCGGCACGCCCACCCGGCCCCCTGATGGCGCCCCCGGGCGTGTACGCGCCGCAGGCCGACACCTTCCTCCTGGCCCGGGCCCTCTACCGCGAGGGGCCCGCTCCCGGGATGGACGTCCTCGATCTCGGGACCGGCACCGGAACCCTGGCCATCTGCGCCGCCCGCAAGGGTGCCCGCGTCACGGCGGTCGACATCGCCTGGCGGGCCGTCCTCACCGCCCGGCTCAACGCCCTGCGGTCACGGCAGCGCCTCACGGTCCACCGCGGTGACCTCCTGGAACCGGTACGGGGACGGTCCTTCGACCTGATCATCAGCAATCCGCCGTACGTTCCCACGCCGCCCTCGCAGCCCACGGTCGCCCGGGGGCGCGAGCGGGCCTGGAACGCCGGTCTCGACGGACGCGCGATCCTGGACCGCATCTGTGCCGACGTGCCCGGCGTCCTGCGGCCCGGTGGTGTCCTGCTCATCGCCCAGTCGGGGCTGAGCGGTACCGACGAGACCCTGGACCGGCTGGCCGCGTCGGGGCTGCGGGCCACGGTCGGCGACCGGGCGTACATCCCGTTCGGACCCGTACTCCGCTCGCGACTGCCCTGGCTCAGGGAGTCCGGCCGCATCGCGGCACGCGAGGAGAACGAGGAGCTGGTGATCATCAGGGCCGAACGGACCTGATGACCGCTGTGACCTGATAACCGCTGTGGCCTGATGACCGCTGTGACTTGTTGACCGCCGTGCTCCGCCGACCGCAGGGTGCTGACCGCCGGGGGCCGCTTCAGGGGTGCGGCCCCCGGAGCATGCCTGCCTCACCGCGGCCTCTCCCGGACGACGTCCCGCGGCGGCTTGTCGTGGCGCAGTCCGAGGAAGCGCGGATGGCGGAGCATGCCGTCCCGTGTCCACTCCGTGAACGCGATCTGCGCGACCAGCACCGGCTCGGCCCAGTGGGCGCCCGCCTCACGCACCCGGTCGCTGAACGGCGAGGCGGGCAGGGCGAGTTCGTCGAGGGCGCCGCGCAGCGCGAGGAGCGCACGGCGGTCGAATCCCGTACCCACCTTGCCCGCGTACCGCAGGTCCTCACCCTCGAAGTGACCCAGCAGCAGAGCGCCGAACCCGGCGCGGCTGCCGCCCGGTTCGGTGAATCCACCGATCACGAACTCCTGCTCCAGGGAACACTTCAGCTTGAGCCAGTCGGGTGAACGACGCGGCAGATAGAGGCTGTTGGCGCGCTTGGCGATCAGCCCCTCCCAGCCCCGGGCGCAGGCGTCGGCCAGGAGATCGGCCCCTCCCTCGTTGCGGTGTGTCGTCAGGCGCAGCGGCGCGCGGTAGGTCAGGGCACGACGGAGCAGCGACTTGCGCGTGCGCAGCGGCAGCCGTGTGGTGTCCGCGCCCTCCAGCCTCAGCAGATCGAAGAGGCAGTACGTCACGGCGACGGTGCTCGCCTCGACGTCCCGGCGGCGGGTGAGTCCCATGCGCTGCTGAAGGCGCGCGAAGTCGGTGCGGCCCTGGGTGAACGCGACGATCTCCCCGTCCACGGTGAAGTCCGTGCGGGGCTGGGCGGCGAGCGCGGCCACGACCTCCGGGTACGTCTCGTCGAGACGCTTGCCGGTACGCGAGAGCAGGCGGACCCGTTCCCCCTCGCGTACCGCCAGCACGCGGACGCCGTCGAGTTTCCGCTCGAAGAGCCAGTCGCCGGGGAAGTCGCGCTGGTCGCTGAGCGTGGCGAGCATCGGCCGGGAGGCCAGTTCGACGCCGGGCGCCGCGTCCCGGAGCAGCCGTGTCTGGTCCTCGGGCAGGGAGCCCAGCAGGTCGGTCATCGCCGCTCACTCCTCCGTCCGGCCCCTGCCCCCTGCCCTCCATGCATCGTCGCGCAGGCCCCGGACCCCCGCGACCGGGCGGCCGTCCGCTGCGCCCGAGCGGGGGCGGACGCGCCGATCATCGGCAACCCCTTCCTGTCCGGGCGGATCTCAGCATCATGTGAGGAGAACGGCGCCCGGCCCTGGCATGCGGGGAGGGCCCGGCCTCATGGGGGAGGAACCGTGGACAGGACAGGGACCACCGGCCACATACGCGACGGCGACGCCCGCACGACGGCCGCCGCGGAACCCGCGAAACATGCGGAACCCGCGGAACACGCAGATCCGGCGGGCCGGGCGGCCCCGGCGAACCCCGTCGATCCCGCGGACCTCGCAGACCTCGCGGAACTGAGGAGCCAGGAGTTCGGCTACCTCGACGCCGGCGGCCACACCTATCTCGACCACACGGGAGCCGGCCTCGCACCGGCCTCCCTCGTCCGGGGGAGCGCCGCACGGATCACCGGCGGTGTCTTCGGGAACCCCCACTCCGAGAGCCCGGCCTCCCGCGCCTCGGGACTCCTGCTGGCCCGGGCGCGCCGGGCGGTGCTCCGCCACTTCCACGCCGACCCGGCCGAATACGCCGTGATCTTCACCCCGAACGCGACGGGCGCCCTGCGCCTGGTCGGCGAGGCGTACCCGTTCAGCCGCCGCGGCAGGCTGGTCATGCCGCTCGACAACCACAACTCGGTCAACGGCCTGCGGGAGTACGCACGTGCACGCGGCGCGCGCACGACGTACGTACCCGTGGACGGCCCCGGCCTCCGCGTGGACGATCAGCGGCTGCTGGCCGCCCTGCCCGAGCGCGGACGCGGTGTCGGCCGACGCCCCTCCCGGTCCGGCGAGCGCAGACAGGGGCTGCTCGCGTACCCGGCGCAGAGCAACTTCACCGGCGTCCAGCATCCGCTCGCCTGGATCGCGACGGCCCAGGCGCGCGGTTACGACGTCCTGCTGGACGCGGCGGCCTTCGTGCCCGCCAACTCCCTCGACCTGAGCCGGTACCACCCCGACTTCACCGTCGTCAGCTGGTACAAGGTCTTCGGCCATCCCACCGGCGTCGGCAGTCTGATCGCCCGCCGGGACGCGCTCGCCCGGCTGCGCAGGCCCTGGTTCTCCGGCGGCACGATCTACGCGGTCAGCGCCCAGGCGCAGTGGCACGTCCTCGCCGACGACGAGGCGGCCTTCGAGGACGGCACGGTCAACTTCCTGTCCATTCCCGACGTGACGGCCGGGCTGGAGTGGATCGACGCCGTCGGCATGGAACGGGTGCACGCGCACGTGACCACCCTGACCGCCCAACTCCTGGCCGGTCTAGGGGCGTTGCGGCACAGCGACGGCTCCCCGCTGGTCAGGGTGTACGGCCCGCGTGACCTGGTGGCCCGCGGCGGGACCGTCGCGCTCAACCTGCTGGACGCCGACGGCCGGATCATCGACGAACGGGTCGTCACCCGCGACAGCGCCGCGCGGGGCATCTCGCTGCGCACGGGCTGTTTCTGCAATCCGGGCGCGGGTGAGGCGGCCTTCGCCCTGCCGCCGCGCCTGCTGCGCTCGGCCGCCGGGCGCCGGCTCACGTCCCTGGAGGAGTACTTGGATCTGCTGCACCTGCCGTCGGCGGGCGCGGTGCGTGTCTCGCTGGGCCTGTCGTCCCAGCCCGGGGACATCGACACGTTCCTGAGGTTCGTCCGGGAGACCTACCGGGACCGGGTGCCGGGCGCGACCGGTCTGGAGGCGCGGGCCGGCTGCTGACGGGCGGGCTGCTGACGGGCAGGCGCCGGAGGGCGGGCGGCGACCGGGGGACAGGGGCGGGGTGCCTCAGCCGCCCGCCCGGTCGCGCACCGCACCGCCCCGGCACTTGCGCACCAGGACCGCCCATGTCGCGGCCAGGAACACCAGCGTGAACCCCGTCAGGATCAGCCAGCCGCGACCGGCGGGCCCGGCGAACGAGTCGCCGTACGCGTCGAGCAGGGGCGGCCCCAGCCGGGAGGCCCCGTCGCGCCACAGTGCTTCGAGGCCGATGCCGGCGCCGAGTGCCTCGAACGCCCAGCGGTTCGTCATGGCCCAGCTGATCGCCTCCCCGGCCGCCGTCATGCGGGGAACCGGCACGAAGGCGCCGGAGAAGAGCACCTGGGGGAAGCACAGCAGCGGCAGCATCAGCGTCGCCTGCCCGGGATCGGTCACCGCGGCCGAGGCGAGCAGGCCCAGCGCGAGCGCGGCGGCGGAGGCCAGCACGCTCGACACGAACAGGGAGAGGTAGGTGTCCCAGCCCGCCGCGGGCAGCCGGTCCAGGGCGCGCAGTACGGCGAGCAGCAGGGCGTCCGCGGCGGCGAGCACCGGCAGCATGACGGTGAGCTTCGAGGCGACGTACGGGCCGATCCGCAGGCCGGCCAGCCATTCTCGGCGCAGCACGGGCAGTTCCGTGCAGATCTGCAGCAGCCCGTACGTCAGCCCGAAGAAGAAGGCGCCGAACGCTATCCAGAACATGATCATCGCGCTCGATCCGGGATCCGGGTCGGCCGGGTCGAACGCCCCCGCCCGGAACAGCACGGCGAACATCGCCACGATCATCACGGGCGAGCCCGCGAGCACGGCGACCGAGAGGCGGCTGTGCAGCAGCAGGGCGGTGCCGCGCCGGGTGAGCAGGGACCACTGCCGTACCGCGCCGACACGCTGCCGGGGGACGGCGGACCGTTCCGCCGGGCCGCTGCGGGGGCCGGCCGGCTCGGCCGGCGCCGGTTCGCCCGGCACGCCGTCGAAGGCAGTGCCGTCAAAGACCGCGCCGCCGGAGACGGCGCCCTCGGAGACAGCGCCCTCGGGCAGGGCGCCCGCAGGCGCGCCGGCGGCGGCCACGGCGCCGACGGGTACGGCACCTTCGGCCACCACGCCGTACACGTCCTCCACCGTGTCCACCCCGAACGCCGCGCACAGGCCGCCCGGGTCGCCCGCGTACGCGACCTGCCCGCCGGGGGAGAGGAACACGACGTGGTCGCCGCGGAGGAGGTCGGCGAGGACGTGGGTGGTCAGCACGACGGTGGTGCCGTCCTCGGCCAGTGAACGCAGGGTGCGCAGCAGGGCGGCGCCGGTCACCGGATCGAGCCCGGAGGTCGGTTCGTCGAGGAAGAGCGCCCGCGGGCCGGTGAGCAACTCGGCGGCTACACAAGCTCGTTTGCGCTCCCCGCCGCTGAGCGCGCGCACCGGCGTCCCGGCGCGGTGGGCCAGACCCAGGGCGGCCATGACACGGTCCACGGCCGCGGTGAGGGACGTGGCGGAGGTGCCCGCGGGCAGACGCAGACCGGCTGCGTACACCAGGGTCCGGTGCAGCGGCAGGTCCCGGTGCAGGATGTCCTCCTGCGGGACGAACCCGAACTCCGGTCCCGGCGCGCCCGGTCGGGCACCGTCGTGCAGGACCGTCCCCTCGTCGGCGGCGCGCAGTCCCGCCAGCGATTCCAGCAGCACCGTCTTACCCGCCCCGCTGCTGCCCGCGATCACGACGATCCGTCCGGGCGCGAGGTCGACGGACACGTCGTGCAGCACGCGTCCCGCTCCGCGCACCCGCTGGGTGAGCCGGCGAGCCTGAATACGGAGTCCTGTCGGTGTCGTCGGCATGGGGGCAGCATGCCAGGGGACGCCGTTGGCGGACACGTGCGGGAGGACGGCACCTTCATCACCTTCGTTCCCCTCGGCAACTGGTCGGTTCACTCGCACAGTTAGAGGCCGGAGGCGCGAATGGGCCTCAGTTGAAACGATCTTTGTTTCTTTCATTGACGGCGGAAAAGAATCAACCTAGGTTCCGGGCATGCGCTCGACTCCTCGCACCGAGGCGTTCCCGGCCCACACGCCGGCCGCTGCCCAGATCTTCACCACCGTCCTGTCCCACGGCCCGCTCACCCGGTCCGACATGGCCGGCCGGGCGGGGCTGTCGGCCGCCGCCGTCACCAAGGCGGTCCGGCCCCTGATCGAGGCCGGATACCTGGTGGAGGAGGCCGGCGACGAGGCGCGTCCCGCGCTGGGGCGGCCCGCCAACTCCGTGCGGGTGGACGGCGGCCGGGCCCTGTTCATCGGAGTCAAGGTGACCGGCGACGAGATCATCGCCGTCCTGACGGACCTGTGCTGCCGGATCCGGGTCGCCCGCCATGTGCCCCTGCCGGCCCGTGAACCACAGCCCGTGCTGACCGCCATCGCCGACCTCGTGCACGAACTCCTCGCGGAGGCCGACGGGTTCGGTGTCCAGGTGCAGGGGATCGGTGTCGCCGTCTCCGGTGACGTGGACCGGGCCGCGGGCGAGGTGCGTCTGTCGCCCTTCCTGGAGTGGCGCGATCTGCCCCTCGCCGAACTGGTGGAGATGACGACCGGGCTGCCGGTCACCGTCGACAACGACGTGCGGGCGCTGACCGTCGCCGAGCAGTGGTTCGGCGCGGGCGTGGGCCTGTCCGACTTCGCCGTGGTCACGGTGGGAGCGGGCATCGGCTGCGGCCTGGTCGTGCACGGAAAGGTCGTCTCGGGGGCGCACGGCGTCGCCGGTGAGATCGGGCACGTGGTCATCGACCCCACGGGCCCGCTCTGCCACTGCGGGAACCGGGGCTGCGCCGAGGCGATCGCCGCCGACCCCGCGATCGTCGCGGCGGTGCGCGAGGCGACCGGCCTCCCGGTGGCCGACGCGGCGCAGGCCGTCGAACTGGCCCGCCGGGGCGACCCCGGCGCCCGCGAGGTCTACGCACGGGCCGGGGACGCGATCGGCCGGGCCATCGCGACCGTCGCCAACCTCATGGGGCCCGAACGCGTGATCATCTCCGGTGAGGGTCTGGCGGCGTACGACCTGTTCGCCGAGCAGATCCGCGACGCCTTCGCCGCCTCCGCCTTCGGCACCGCCGCCCGCTGCGACCTGCTGACCCGGCCGCTGCCCTTCGACGAGTGGGCGCGCGGCGCCGCGGCCACCTCCATCCAGTCCTTCATCGGCGGCCCGCCCCACGGCACGGGATGAGCCGCCGCCTCTCACGGCACAGCCGCACACGCCTCACACCCCGACGCGGTCGCCGAGCCGCGGCACCACACCCCCGCACAGCCCGACCCCTCACAGGAGGTTCCGACCCATGCGGTCATCCTCGTACGCCCCCACAGCCCCCGCCCGCCGTTCCCTCAGAGCCCTTCTCGTCCTGGCGCTGACCGCCGCGACGGCCGCCGCCCTCCCCTCGGCGCAGGCGGCCACGCCGACCCCCACCGCCACCCCGGCCGCCGCCACCTCCGCCCTGGCGGTCAAGCCGTACATGGGCTGGTCGAGCTGGAGCATGCAGTCCTCGAAGTACCCGGGGCTCAACCCCGACGGCGACTACAGCTACCTCACCGAGAAGAACGTCCTCAAGCAGGCGGACGCGCTGGCCGCCAAGCTCAAGCCGTTCGGCTACGAGTACGTCAACCTCGACGCCGGCTGGTGGATGGACCAGGCCTGGAAGCCCGGCTTCGACGCGTACGGCCGCCAGAAGGCCGACCCGGGACGCTTCCCGCGCGGGATGAAGCCCGTCGCCGACCACATCCACGGCAAGGGCCTCAAGGCGGGCATCTACCTGCCCGTCGGTCTGCAGAAGGAGGCGTACGGCGAGGGCAAGGTGCCGATCTGGAACGCCGGTGACTGCACGACCGCCGACATCGTGTACGGCGACCTGCGCACCACCAACGGCTGGGACAGCGCCTACAAGCTCGACTTCTCCGACCCGTGCGCGCAGAAGTACGTCGACTCGCAGGCGCGGCTCTTCGCCGACTGGGGCTACGACTTCCTGAAGCTGGACGGCGTGGGGCCGGGTTCCGGGAAGAACGGCGACCAGTACGACAACGTTGCCGACGTCGCCGCCTGGAACAAGGCCATCGCCGCCACCGGCCGCCCCATCCACCTTGAGGTCTCCTGGTCGCTGGACATAGGCCGGATCGCCGACTGGAAGAAGTACTCCAACGGCTGGCGCATCGACACCGACGTCGAGTGCTACTGCAACACCCTCGTCAGCTGGGAGAACTCGGTCGACGACCGCTGGGACGACCTCCCCGGCTGGACCCGCCACGCGGGCCCCGGCGGCTGGAACGACCTGGACTCCCTGGACGTCGGCAACGGCGAGATGGACGGACTCACCAAGGCGGAGCGCCAGAGCTACGCGACCCTGTGGGCCATCGCCAAGTCCCCGCTCTACACCGGTGACGACCTGACCAAGCTGGACTCCTACGGGGTGTCGCTGCTGACCAACCGCGAGGTCATCGCCCTCAACCAGGGCAGCATGCCGCCCGCCCGGCCGATCACCCCGTCCGACCCGCAGCAGGTGTGGGCCGCGAAGAACGCCGACGGCAGCTACACCGTGGCCCTGTTCAACCTCGCCGACAGGCCCGCCGCCGTCTCCGCCGACTGGGCCGCCCTCGGCTTCACCGGCAAGGCCGCCGTACGGGACCTGTGGAACCGCGAGAACCTCGGCACCTACCAGGACAAGGTGACCCAGGCGCTGCCCGCGCACGGCTCCCGGCTGTTCACCGTGACCCCGCGCGGCGCCGCGCTCACCACGACCGGTTACGAGGCCGAGGCCGCCGCCAACACCCTCGGCGGAAACGCCTCGGTGGCCGACTGCTCCGCCTGCTCGGACGGCAAGAAGGTCGGCAACCTCTACGTCGGCGGCTCGCTCCGCTTCAACGACGTCGTCGTCGCCAAGGCCGGCACGTACCAGGTGAAGGTCGCCTACGTCAGCGGTGACCCGCGCTCGGTCGAGGTCTCCGCGAACGGCAACGGCCCGACGAGCCACAAGTTCCCCTCCACCGGGGACTGGGGGACCGCCGACACCGTCAGCGTGCCCGTCCAGCTCAAGGCGGGCGCCAACACCATCACCTTCGACAGCGGCTCCGGATACGCCCCTGACATCGACCGCATCGACGTACCGAAGTCGTCCTGACCGCTGTTCTTCCCACCTCTCTTCCCCTGGAGCCGCACCATGGACAAGAGCCGTCCCGCCGAGCCCAGCAGACGAAGACTCCTCTCCCTCGCCGCCGCGACCGGCGTCGCCACCGCACTCGGCGGTCTGCCCGCCTTCACCGCGACCGCCGCACCGCAGCGGCCCGCCGACTCGCCGCTCCCGAAGGGGAGTGCGCGCAACCGGCTGTGGTGGCAGGCGCCCGGCGACGAGCACTCGATGATCGAGCAGGGCCTGCCCGTCGGCAACGGCCGGCTCGGCGCCCTCGCGAGCAACGACCCCGGCCGTGAGCTGCTGCTCATCACGGACGCCACGATGTGGACCGGCGGCCTCAACGACACCCTCGACTCCGACGGCCAGTTCCCCTACGACCGCGACAACTTCGGCTCCTTCACCCTGCTGGCCCGTCTCACCGTCGACATCCCGGACCACGACCTGTCGGCCGTCTCCGGCTACCGCCGCACCCTGGACCTCGACCGGGGCGTGATCGGCACGTCGTACGTCCGCTCCGGAGTCACCTACGAGCGGCAGGTGTTCGCCAGCCGTCCCGACGACGCGATCGTCCTGCACTTCACCCAGAGCGGCGGCGGCCGTTACACCGGCAGCGTGACCCTGGACGGGACGCACAAGGAGACCGTCCAGGGCACCTCCTTCGGCGCCGCCTTCCCGAACGGGCTGCGCTACGGGGCGGCCGTGAAGGCGTACGGGACCGGTGGCAGCGTCCGGGTGAAGGGAGCGTTGATCGAGTTCAGCGGGTGCAAGGACCTCACCGTGGTGGTGAGCGGCGGCACCAACTACGCGCCCGACGCCTCGGCCCACTACCGCGATCCTTCCCTCGACCCGGAGAAGCTGGCCCGTACCAAGGTCGCCGCGGCGGCGGCCCACTCGGCGGACACGCTCCTGCGCACCCATGTGGCCGACCACCGGGCGCTGTTCGAGCAGCTGGACCTCTCGCTCGGCATCTCGTCCGCCGAGCAGCGCTCCCTGGACACCTGGGAGCGGATCAGGGCGCGCGCCCGCGACGACGTGCCCGATCCCGAACTGGAGGCCGCCTACCTTCAGTTCGGCCGCTATCTGATGATCTCCGGGTCCCGGGGCAGTCTGCCGCTGAACCTCCAGGGGCTGTGGCTGGACGGCAACGACCCGGACTGGATGGGCGACTACCACACCGACATCAACATCCAGATGAACTACTGGATGGCCGACCGGGCGGGCCTGTCGCAGAGCTTCGACGCGCTCACCGACTACTGTCTCGCCCAGTTCCCGTCGTGGCAGAAGCTCACCCACGACCTCTTCAACGACCCGCGCAACCGCTACCGCAACTCCACCGGGAAGGTCGCCGGCTGGGCCGTCGCGTTCTCGACCAACATCCATGGCGGCAGCGGCTGGTGGTGGCATCCGGCGGGCAACGCCTGGCTGTGCGCGAGCCTGTGGGAGCACTACGAGTTCACCCGCTCCCGCTCCCACCTGACGAAGATCTACCCGCTCCTGAAGAGCGCCTGCGAGTTCTGGGAGGCGCGGCTGATCACCACGACCCTCCCCGGCACCTCGAAGGAAGTGCTCGTCGACGACAGCGACTGGTCGCCCGAGCACGGCCCGCAGGACGCCAAGGGCATCACCTACGCGCAGGAACTGGTGTGGGCGCTCTTCGACAACTACCGCACGGCGGCGAAGGAGTTGAAGAAGGACACCGCCTACGCGAAGACCATCGGCGGCCTCCAGGAGAGGCTGTATCTGCCGAAGGTGAGCGAGAAGACGGGCTGGCTGGAGGAGTGGATGTCGCCCGACAACCTCGGCGAGACCACCCACCGGCATCTGTCCCCGCTCATCGGGCTCTTCCCCGGCGACCGCATCCGGCCCGACGACTCCACCCCCGGCGAGATCGTCGAGGGCGCGACGGCCCTGCTGACCGCGCGCGGCATGGAGAGCTTCGGCTGGGCGAACGCCTGGCGCAGCCTGTGCTGGGCCCGGCTCAAGAACGCCGAGAACGCCTATCAGCTGATCGTCAACAACCTCCGCCCCTCGACGGACGGCGGCAACGGCTCGGCGCCGAACCTCTTCGACATCTACGAGGTCGAGAAGGGCCGCGGCATTTTCCAGATCGACGCCAACTTCGGCACGCCCGCGGCGATGATCGAGATGCTCGTGTACTCCCGTCCCGGCCATCTGGAACTGCTCCCGGCCCTGCCCGACGCATGGGCGCGGTCCGGTTCCGTCACGGGAGTCGGCGCGCGGGGTGGTTTCGTCGTCGACCTGCGCTGGCGTGACGGCAGGCCGACCGAGGCCCGCATCCGCAGTGTCGGCGGGCGGACGACCACGGTCGCGTACGGCCGCTCGTCCCGCACGGTGACCCTGAAGCCCGGCGCCTCCGTCACGCTGCGGGACTTCACCCGATGAGGGCCCGCGCCGGCCGGACGGGCCGTCTCGTGTCTTTGGTGGTGCTTCTGGTGACCGCCGCCGCCGTCCAGGTCACTCCCGCGACGGCGGCCCCGGCGGCCCCCGGCGGCCGGCACGACGTGGTCACCTGGGGCGCGAGCGCGGACCGGGTCGGGGACGCGGTCGCCGACCGCAGCTACCGCCTGATCGTGCGCACCAGCGTGGGCGGTGACAATCTGCGTGTCCGGCTGTCCAACGCCCTCGGGGACCGGCCGCTGACCTTCGACAGCGCCTACGCCGGCCTCCGGAAGTCCGGTGCGGAACTGGTCCCGGGCACCAACAGGCGGCTGACCTTCGGCGGCACGCACTCCGTCACCGTCCCGGCCGGGGCCACCGTCCACAGCGACCCGCTGCCCGGCAGACTGCCCGCCGCGGCCGACCTCGTCGTCAGCGTGCACACGCAGACGGCGGGCGGGCCCGCGACCGGCCACGGCATGGCCATGCAGACGTCGTACGCCGCCACCGGCGACCACGCCGGGGAGGAGGGGGCGGCCAACTGGACCGAACGCACCGGCTCCTGGTTCTACCTCGACGCGGTCACAGTCCGCACGAGCGCCGCCGTCGGCGCGGTCGTCGCGCTCGGGGACTCCATCACGGACGGCTGGCAGTCCAGCGGCGACCTGAACCGCCGCTGGCCCGACTATCTCGCCCGCCGACTGGGAGCAACCAGCAGTCCGGTCAAGGGAGTTGCCAACGAGGGGATCTCCGGGAACAAGGTCCTCGCGGACGGCGCCGGACAGAGCGCGCTCAACCGGCTGGACCGTGACGTCCTGTCCCACCCGGGCGTCCGAACGGTGTTCCTCTTCGAGGGCGTCAACGACATCAAGGCACACACCGGTGTCACGGGCGCCGACCTGATCGCGGGCTACCGCGAGATCATCGCCCGCGCCCATCAGGCGGGGAAATGCGTCGTCGGCGCCACCGTCGCGCCCTTCAAGGGCTGGTCCGAGTGGGACACGGCAGCCGAGTCCGTACGGCAGGAGGTCAACCAATTCATCAGGAGCAGCGGGGAGTTCGACGCCGTCACCGACTTCGACCGCATCCTCCGCAGCCCCTACGACCACGAGCGCATCATGCCGGTCTTCGACGGCGGCGACCGGCTGCATCCCAACGACAAGGGCATGCAGGCGATGGCCGACTCGGTCGACCTCGACAGCCTGCGCTGCGACCGGACATCCACCGCGGATGTCCCTTGATGTGAACTTCGGCCGGTGCCGTGAACTCAACTTGGTTCAGGCCAAGTTGACCAAGTCGAGTCCGGACCGTGGACACCGCTGGGGCGGGAGTTCAGGATGTGCCTCACCTGGATTTCACATGGAGAGGAGTCGTTCACATGGATAGACGCCAGTTGTTGGCCGGCGGTGCCGCTCTCTCGGCATCCGCCGTTCTGCTCCCCACGTCCGCGTCCGCCGCCGAAGCTCCCGCACCCCCCGCCCCGCACCTCGCACCACCCCCGGCGCCGACCCTCCCGTCCCGGGCGGCGATCATCCGCGACCTGCGCCGGGTCGCCGACCACTGGATCGGCGCCCACACGGACCCCGGCGACAACGGTTGGGCCAACGCCACGTTCTTCAGCGGCCTGCTCGCCCTGCACCGGCTGACCGGCAGCGCCCGCTACCTCGCGTACGCGCGCGGCTGGGCCGAGAAGCACGCGTACGGGCTGCGCAGCGGTGTGACGACCCGGCACGCCGACAACCACAACGCCGGACAGGCCTACCTCGACCTCTACGAGATCGAGCCGGAGGCGCAGAAGATCGCCGCGATCGAGGAGTCCCTGCACCGCATGGTGTACACGGACCAGCCGGCGAAGAACGACGACTGGTGGTGGGACGACGCCCTCCACATGGCCATGCCGCCGTTCGCCCGCATCGGCGTCCTGCGCAAGGACCCCCAGTACTGGGAGAAGGTGTACGCCCTCTACAGCCACACCAAGCGCACCGAGGGCGGCCCCGGCCTGTACGACACCGCCACCGGCCTCTGGTACCGGGACAAGCGGTTCCTGCCCGGTGGCATCCTGTCCCCCTCCGGCAAACCCGTGGTCTGGTCGCGCGGCAACGGCTGGGTGGCGGGCGGACACGTCAAGACCCTCAAGGCCCTGCCGGGCAGCGAGCGGCACGCCGTCGAGTACCGGCAGACCCTGACGAAGCTGGTCACCGCGCTGGCGGGCGTACAGCGCGCGGACGGCTTCTGGAACGTCAACCTCGCCGACGCCGCGCATCTGCCGGGACCCGAGACCAGCGGCACCTCCTTCTTCGCCTACGGCGCCGCCTACGCGATCCGCGCCCGTCTCGTGGACCGGACCGCGTTCCTGCCGGTGGCGGCCCGGGCCTGGCAGGGCCTGATCACCACCGCCGTCCACCCCGACGGATTCCTCGGTTACGTCCAGAACGTGGGCGACCGCCCGGAGTCCAGCCAGCCCGTCACCTACGACACCACCGCGGACTTCGGCGTCGGCGCGTTCCTGCTGGCCGGGACCGAACTCGCCCTCCTGGCAGGCTGACGGGAACCGTCCGGCCGGCCCTGGGTAGCGTGGGCACCTCGACCGACGCTACGGAGGCCATCACATGACCCGCCCGATCACCGTGGGAGCAGACGGTACTGCCGAATCCCTGGCCGCCGTGCACTGGGCGGCCAGGGAAGCGGTACGCCGGGATCTTCCGCTGCGCATCGTGCACGCCCGGCCGAAGACCGACAGCGACGAGCGGACGACGGACGCCCAGGAGGCGGACGTCCTGGATGCCCTGACGCGGACCGCGGGCGACGTCACCGGACACCACCCCGGGCTGACCGTGACCACCGACCTCGTCGACGGCGTCCCGGTCCAGGCGCTCCTCGTCGCCGCCGCCGATGCCGAGACGCTGGTGCTCGGCTCCCGTGGCCACGGCGCGATCGTCGGCTTCCTGCTCGGCTCCGTCGGCCAGCAGGTCATCGCCGAGTCGACACGGCCCGTCGTCCTCGTACGCGCCGGCGACCGGCCCGAGTCGGAGGCGGCGGGCCGCGAGATCGTCGTCGGCCAGCAGGGCGGCCCCGACGACAGCGCCGCCGCGCTGGGCTTCGCCTTCGAGGCGGCGGCGACCCGCGGCGCCGGCCTGCGGGTCGTACGCGCCTGGGCGCTGCCCACCGTCTTCACCTACAGCCCCGGCTCCATGGCACTCGCCGACGAGGCCGGCGGCCTGGAGCAGTTCGAGAGGAAGGCTCTCGCACAAGCGCTGCAGCCGTGGCTGGAACGCTTCCCCGACGTGAAGGTGACCCAGCACGTCGAGATGGGCAGCGCGGGCGAGGTGCTGCTCTCCTCGGCGGCCCGGGCCCAGCTGACGGTGGTCGGCCGGCGGGCGCACCGCTCCGCCGTGGGCTCACGGATCGGTTCGGTGGCCCACGCCGTCGTCCATCACGCGCCCTCGCCGGTGGCGGTCGTCCCGCCGGCCTGAGCGTTTGCCCCGCCGCCCGCCGCGGGCGACAGCGTGTCCCGCATCCCGGGCAGGATGTTCGTGACGTAGTCCCGGACGACCGTGTCCAGATCGATGTCGTGCTGTGCCCGCTCGGACAGGTACCAGCGGTGTTCGAGCAGCTCGTGGTACAGCTCGGCGGGATCCATGGAACCGCGCAGGTCCAGCGGTATGGCCCGCACGGTGGGCCGGAAGACGTCCCGGACCCACCGGTGGGCCAGTACCTCGGGCCGGGCGGCCAGGGGGTCGCCCGGCGCGTAGTCGTCCTGGGTGGCCATCCAGCTCTCCAGGTCGTTCAGCAGCCGCCGGGCCTGGTTCTCCTCGGTGTCGAGGCCGGTCAGCCGCAGCAGCTGGCGCTGATGGTGGCCGGCGTCGACGACCTTCGGCACGAACGTGACGGTGTCGCCGTTCGAGGAGTGCGCGATCTGCATCTCGGCGACGTCGAAGCCGAGGTCGTTCAGGCGCCGGATCCGGCGGTCGATGTAGTGGTGCTTGCCCGCCGGGTACACGGACGTGCGGGTCAGCTCCCGCCACAGCCCCTCGTAGCGCTTGCAGATCTCCATGCCGAACTCGATCGGGTCCACCGAGGGGTGCAGCGCGCCCGAGGCCTCCAGGTCCAGCAGCTCCCCGCTGATGTTGACACGGGCCAGATCGAGGTCGTACTCCCGCTGCCCCGGGCTCAGTTGCGGATGCACCTCGCCGGTCTCGGCGTCGACGAGATACGCGGCGTACGCCCCCGCGTCCCGGCGGAACAGCGTGTTGGACAGCGAGCAGTCGCCCCAGGCGAACCCCGCCAGATGCAGCCGGACCAGCAGCACGGCCAGGGCGTCCATGAGGCGGTGCATGGTGGCGGGCCGCATGGTCGTCTCGAACATCGACCGGTAGGGCATCGAACCGCCCAGGTGCCGGGTGATGAGGACGGACTCCAGCGGATCGCCGCCCTTGTCGGTACGGCCGGTGACCACGGCGAGGGGGTCCACCGAGGGGATGTTGAGCCGGTCGAGGCCGCGCAGCAGCTCGTACTCGCGCAGGGCGGGCCGTTCGGCGAGCTCCTTGACCGCCACGACCTCCGCACCGGCGCGCGCGTACCGCACGACGTGCCGCGAGATGCCCCGCGGCAACGGCACCAGGTAGTGCTCGGGCCACTCCTCCAGAGGGATGTCCCACGGCAGGTCGAGCAGGAGCGCGGGATGCTCCGGGTTGGTGGCGCTGATCTGCAATGCCATCGCTCGCTCGCCCTGCCTCACGGTCGGCCGTCATGTCGCAGGAGCATCTCCGCACCTGGACGGCCCCTTCGTCAACACGACGGTCCGATTTGTCAGCAGGTGGGAGGGGCCCGGCCGTCCCGCGCCCGGGGCCGGGGACGGCCTTCCGGCCGGGGGCGCGGGACGTGATGTGCAGCACGTCGGGAGAGCGCCCGGGACGCCTGGGGCGAGGGTTCTGGCTGCGCACGGCTTGATCAGTGATCAAGTGGGGCGAAATCCCTGGCCAACGCCCATTCCGCTCATTTGACACCCCGTCGCCCGCCCGGATAGGAAGCAGCCCTCTGGGGTCGAGAGGTGGAACGTGTACGAGCCGAATGTGGTCGGTGACTGGCAGGAGTACGACGACGGGCATGCCGGCCTGCGCGTTCGCGTTCACGGCCTGGAGAAGGCCGAGCCGCCGCGGGGGCGGGACGACGCGGCCGAGGGGCTGGTCTACTTCCGGTTCCGGGTGACCGTCGAGAACCGTACGACCGTGCACTTCGGCATCCATCTGGAGGACGGCCAACTCGACGTCCGGGTCGGGGCCGACGGCGAGAGCGCGTTCCTGGACTGGCGCAACTCCCAGTTCATCGAGGGCTTCGACGTCTACCCGCTGCGCCGGGTCACCTCCGTGCTGTACGCCGCCGCCCCGCAGGGCTGCGTGTCATTGGTCGACATCCAGGTGCAGTTGAAGGTCGACGACGAGTGGACCGAGCGCTACCTGTGGTCGGGCGGCATCGGTGCGCAGGAGCCGTCCGTGGGAGTGGGCGCCCGCGCCGACTGCGCGCAGGACAGCCTCGCCGCCCAGGTGATCAGCTACCTGGAGAGGGAAGCGGGGTCCGGTCCGGCGGCCTGAGCCCTCCGGCCGGTCCGGGGATCTCGTTCAAACGGCCGGGCCGCCGTCCAGGGCCTCGGCGGCCTCCGCGGTCACGGCCTCGGCGACGGCGGCCAGCGCCGGGAAGTCGAGCTTCCACTGCTGCCAGAACAGGGGGATGTCGATCTGCCGCTCCGGCGCGAGCCGGACGAGCCGCCCCGCGCCGAGCAGCGGCCCCGCCTGCACCTCGGGGACCATGCCCCAGCCCATCCCGGCGGCGACGGCCTCGACGAAGCCCTCGGAGGTCGGCACGAGGTGCCGCACCGCACTCGCACCCCGGGGGCCGTCGGCACCCCGTGGTCCGCGCGCGCCGCGTACGAGCGTGCGCACGAAGGCGTCCTGGATGTCGTCCCTCCGGTCGAAGGTCACCACGGGCGCGACGGCGAACGCCTCCCGCAGCGCGGCGCCCGACCTGCCCTCGAACCACCGGGCTGCGAGGGCGGGGGCCGCCACCGGGACGTACCGCATCCGGCCCAGGCGGCGCACGGAACAGCCCGTCACCGCGTCCGGCGACGAGGTGACCGCCGCCATCACCAGGCCCTCCCGCAGCAGCGCTGCCGTGTGGTCCTGGTCCTCGCGGCGCAGTTCGTAGCAGACGGGCAGGTCCTCGGAGACGCGGGAGAGCGCGGGCAGGAACCAGGTGGCCAGCGAGTCGGCGTTCACCGCGATCGACAGCCGGGCCGGTTCCTCGGTGCCGGACATGCCCAGTTCGGCCCGTGTGTCGCGCTCCAGCCGGGCCAGTTGCCGTGCGAAGCGCACGACGGCCTCACCGGACTCGGTCGGCCGCACCGGCTTCGTACGCATCAACAGCACGCGCCCCGTGCGCTGTTCGAGGGCCTTGACCCGCTGGCTCACCGCGGACGGCGTCACATGGAGCACGGCCGCCGCGGCGTCGAAGGTGCCCTCGTCCACCACCGTCAGCAGGGTCCGCACCTGGTCGAGGGGAAGGTCTGTCATCACGAACGCTAAGGATACGTAAGAATCTTTAGCTGTACTTTTCCGTGGTCGGCTTCCTAGCGTGGAGGGTGTGAACAGCGCTCTGACCGCCACGGCCGCCGGGTTCGGCACCGGCCTCTCCCTGATCGTCGCCATCGGCGCCCAGAACGCCTTCGTCCTGCGCCAGGGCGTCCGCCGGGACGCGGTCCTTGCCGTGGTGGCCATCTGCGCCCTCTCCGACGCGGCACTCATCGCGCTGGGTGTCGGCGGTGTCGGCGCGGTCGTGGTGGCCTGGCCCTCGGTGCTCACCGCGGTCGGGCTGATCGGCGGGCTCTTCCTGATCGGGTACGGCTGCCTGGCCGCACGCCGGGTCCTGAAACCCTCGGCGCTGACCGTGGAGACGGGCGTGCCAGGGGCCGCGGGAGCGGGAAGCTCGCGTCGCCGGGCCGTGCTCACCTGTCTGGCGATGACGTGGCTGAACCCGCACGTCTACCTGGACACCGTGTTCCTGCTCGGCTCCATCGCGGCCGACCGCGGACCCTGGCGCTGGACCTTCGGGCTCGGCGCGGTGATCGCCAGCCTGGTCTGGTTCGCGGCCCTCGGATTCGGCGCCCGGCTGCTCAGCCCTCTGCTGGCCCGCCCGTCGGCGTGGCGGGTGCTGGACGCTCTGATCGCCGCGACGATGATCGTGCTCGGTGCCACGCTGATCGCCGGGGTGTGAGGGGGCCGCTCGCCGCGAGCCGCCGCCGGACGCCCCTCGCCCGCAGGTCACCCCGATCGTCCCGGCGGCCTCGGCCGCCCCGGTGCACGACGGCGACGGCCAGCAGACCGAGTCCGAGCCCCGCCGCCGTCTGCGCCCCGAAGGGTTCACCGAACATCAGCGCGCCCCACACGGCCGTGACGGGGGCCATCAGGAACATGAGCGTGTTGACCTTGGTCACCCCGGAGCGCCGCAGGATCAGCCAGTACAGCCCGTACCCGCCGAACGTCGAGAGCGTCACCAGCCACACCACCGCCGTCCAGAAGGAACCGTCCGCCGGGGGCGTCAGGCCCCCGCCGAGGGCGGCGAGCACCGTGAACACGACGGCGCTGGTGACGGCGTGCACCGTCATCGACACCATCGGACCGGCGTCCGCGCGGGACCTGCGGTCCAGGAACGTCGCCGCGACCAGGCTGAGCATGCCGAGGAACGGCACGAGGTAGGCCCACCACACGACGCCCGTCGCGGCGCCCGCGTCGGCCGTGGTGACGACGGCGACCCCGGCCACGCCCAGCCCGAGGCCGAGCCACTGCGTACGCGACACCGCCACACCCAGCAGCGGCCCGGCCAGGGCTCCGGCCACCAGTGGCTGCGTACCGTCGATGAGAGCCGTGGTCCCGCTGGAGACGCCCAGTTCTATCGCGTAGTAGACGGTCAGCAGGTAGCCGCTCTGCGAGAGCAGTCCGACGCCGGCCTGCCGGAGCAGGTCGCGGGGTCCGAGGCCGCGCCAGGAGGACCGGGACCGGGCGGTGCTCAGGGCCACCACGCCGAGGACGAGGGCCAGCGGCAGGAAGCGCCACATGAGGAGCGTGACCGTCGAGGCGCTGCCCGCCCCGAGCTTCGCCCCGATGAAGCCGGAGCTCCAGGCCCCCACGAACGCGATCGACAGAAGGATGTTCACGGCACCGCACACCTCCAGGAGTAGACAGATCTGTATACCCGTTTCCCTCGATTATACAGATCGGTCTACAATGGGCGGATGAGCAGCACGGACGCCCCCCGCCGAGTACCGCTGACCCCTGCCGCCCGCCGCGCCCTGGCCGCGGCCGGGCGGCTGTTCTACGAGCGGGGGATCCACGCCGTCGGGGTCGATCTGATCGCCGCCGAGGCCGGCGTCACGAAGAAGACGCTCTACGACCGGTTCGGCTCCAAGGAGCAGCTCGTCGTCGAGTACCTCGCCGACCGCGACGAGCGCTGGCGCGCGTGTCTCGCAGCCCGCCTCGACGTCTGCGCGTCACCGCTGGAGAGCGTCCTGACCGTCTTCGACGTGTCCCGCGAGTGGATGGACGCCAACAGCCCCAGGGGCTGCAGCATGGTCAACGCCCACGCGGAGATCGACGACCCGGCCCACCCGGCGTACGCGATCATCACCGGCCAGAAGCAGTGGATGCTCACCCTGTTCACCGATCTCGTACGCCCGCTCGCGCCCGACTCGGCCGCATCACTGGGCCGGAGCCTGATGCTGCTCCACGAGGGCGCGCTCGTCGCCTTCGGCCTGCGCATCTTCCCCGGCGCGCTGGAGCACGCCCGCGAACAGGCCGCGGCCCTCCTGGCCCGCTGACCGGTGGGCCGTCCCGTCCACGGACCGACCCGCCGCGCGAAGATCGCTCCGCATCGGCGATAGTGAACCTCTGATCGAAAGATGTATCTGACAATCAGAGCAGAGCGAGCAGGACGGGTGTGGACACCAGCAAGAGCAGTGCCGACGACAGCGCGGAACAGCGGACCGCGACCGACGGGCCCTCGCGCCCCGCGGACCCGGGGAACGGGCCGCGGAGCGGGTGGCGCCGCTGGGCCATGGACACCCGGCCGCTGCGCCGGCCCGCGTACCGCCGCCTGTGGTCCTCGACCATCGTCACCGCCGTGGGCAGCCAGCTCACCGCCGTCGCCGTGCCCAAGCAGATCTACGACATCACCGGATCCTCGGCCTGGGTCGGCTACGCGAGCTTCGCCGGACTGCTGCCCCTCGTGGTCTTCGCGCTCTGGGGCGGCGCGATCGCGGACACCGTGGACCGCCGCAAGCTCCTCCTCGTCACCAACACCGGCATAGCCGTCACCTCCCTGCTCTTCTGGATCCAGGCCGTCACCGGACTCGGCTCGGTGGCCGTCCTGATGGTGCTGCTCGCCGTCCAGCAGGCGTTCTTCGGCCTCAACTCCCCGGCCCGCCAGGCCTCCATCGCCCGGCTCGTACCGAAGGAGGAACTGGCCGCGGCCAACGCGCTCGGCTCCACCGTCATGCAGACCGGCCTGGTCGCGGGACCGCTGCTCGCCGGAGCGCTCATACCCGTCGTGGGCCTCGCCGAGCTCTACCTGATCGACGCCGTGGCCCTGTGCGTCACGGTATGGGCCGTCTACCGGCTGCCCGCGCTGCCGCCCCTGGCCACCGCCACGGCGGCGGTCGGCCGGGCCGGCCTCAAGGGCATCGCGGAGGGCTTCCGCTACATCTCGCTCAACCAGGTGCTCCTGCTGTCCTTCCTCGCCGACATCATCGCGATGGTCTTCGGCATGCCCCGCGCGCTCTTCCCCCAGCTCGCCTCGCAGACGTACGCGCCCTACGGCGAGGGCCTGGCGCTCGGACTGCTCTTCGCGGCGATCCCCATCGGCGCGGTGCTCGGCGGACTCATGTCGGGCACCTTCTCGCGGGCGCGCCGGCACGGCCTCATGGTCATCGTCGCGGTGGTCGCCTGGGGGGTGGCCATCACCGGGTTCGGGCTGAGCGCCAACCTCTGGGTCGCCGTGGCGTTCCTCGCCGCCGCCGGAGTTGCCGACATGGTCTCCATGGTGTTCCGCGGCGCCATCCTCCTGTCCGCGGTCACCGACGAACTCCGCGGCCGGATGCAGGGCGTCTTCACGGTCGTCGTCGCGGGCGGCCCGCGCCTGGCCGACGTGCTGCACGGCACGGCCGGATCGGCGCTGGGCGCACGGGCGGCGGTCGCGGGCGGCGGCCTGCTGGTCATCGCCTCCATGCTGGTCCTGGCGGCGGCCATGCCCGCGCTGCGCCGCTACAGCGCGAGCACCTGAGCCACCGCCCGGGAATTACGTCGCTTCCGTGCGCGCGGCGAACTAGCCTCGCCGTCCATGAACATCCTGCGGACGATCCATGACGTGCCCGTCTTCCTGTGCGCCGCCGAAGGCGAACCCATCGGCGGCGAACGGGACGCCCTGGACGTCATCGGCGAGGCCTCCTACCAGGGCGCGCGGTGGGCCGTCGTCCCCGCCGAGCGCCTGGACGAGACGTTCTTCCGTCTCAGCACGCGCGTCGCCGGTGACATCGTCCAGAAGTTCGCGAACTACCGCCTCGGGCTCGTGGTCCTCGGCGACATCTCCCGTCACACGGCCGGCAGTTCCGCGCTGCGCGACTTCGTTCGGGAGTGCAACCGCGGGCGGCAGACGTGGTTCGTCGCCGACGCGGACGAACTGGACGAGCGGCTGAAGGGCTGAGGGCTGAGGGGCTGAGACCCAGCCTTCAGCCTCTCCAGTGCGCGGCGCTCAGCCCTGGACGCCTGCCGCGGCCTGGGCGATCAGTTCCTGGAGGTAGAGGCCGCGGCGGGCGTCCAGCTCGCCGGACACCCCCGTGCGCACCGCCGAGGCGAAGGCCCGGCGCAGTACCGGCCAGCACGCGTCGTGATCGAGATCCGCGCTGTCGTACACGAGTCCGGAACGGGGGCCGAACAGCTCGACCCGCATGATGCCGGACTCCACGGCGACCGACCCGGACAGCGAGGCCTGGCTGACCGCGCCGCTCTCGTGCTCACACGTCAGCTCGATCCACCGGCGGGGATCCCCGGTGCCGCGGACCCGCACGACGGGACCGACGGCGGCGTCCAGGAGATCGAGGATGTGCGGCCCGATATCCAGCAGCGCGCCGTGCTCAAGACGCCAGGGGGTCGCGAAGTCGCCGCCGAGGAAGGCGCCGCTCAGACCGGCCGAGCGGGCGCCCGACACCTCGATGTCCCGCGCGGCCCGCACGAATGCCTGGGCGGCGGGGTGGTAGCGGTTGGTCAGGACCACCTGCGAGACGACGCCGGCCTCCTCGATCGCGTCTACGAGGCGCCGCGCGGACGGTACATCGAGACCGATCGGCTTCTCCAGCAGGAGGGCCTTGCCCGCTTTGGCCGCACGTCCGGCGAGGTCCGCCTGGACGTCCGGCGGCACGGCGAAGGCCACCGCCTCGCACCGGTCGAGCAGCTCCTCGAAACGCGCCACCGCGACGGCGCCGTACGGCTCGGCGGTCGCCTGTGCCGCCTCGGGGCGGCGCGCCCACACCGCCGTCAGCTCCGTCTCGGGTCCGGCGGCGAGCACGGGCGCGTGCACTCCGCGGGCCCAGGGGCCGGCGCCGACGAGGCCGACCTTGACGGGGGAGTGGGGCCAGGGGGAGGTGGTGTCGGCCACGGGAGTCCAATCTTCGTTGCGGGATCACTGTCGGGGAGCGGCGACGGTAGCAACGAACGGAGTGGGCGCGACGTGCCCGGGGTTGGGGGCCTGGGGATTCGTCTGCGGGCCCGGTGAGGGCTGGTCGCGCAGTTCCCCGCGCCCCTAAAAGATTGCGCAGTTCCCCGCGCCCCTGAAAGTGGGGCTGCGCCCCTACTTTCAGCCCGCCCGCAGTCACCCCAGCCTGCCCGCAGTCACCCCGCCCGCCCGGAGTCATCTCCCGCCCGCCCGCGGTCACCCCAGCCCGTCCGGAGTCAGCCCAGCCCGCTCGGAGTCATCTCCCGCCCGCCCGCCGTCACCCCAGCCCGTCGGGGTTTTGAGGACCGGGGGTTC
>NZ_JBHWZP010000089.1:30878-31030 GCF_042728395.1 Streptomyces sp. NPDC060205 | reverse complement strand
CCCCACCCCCTAGGGGCGCGGGGAACTGCGCAATCCTGTAGGCCACCCCCCACCGACCCGCACCCAAGGAACAACAATGACCACCCCGCCCCCGCCGACCACGGCCCGCGACGGCCACCTCAGCTACGCGATCGTCGGACTCGCCCGCACCC
>NZ_JBHWZP010000089.1:0-30869 GCF_042728395.1 Streptomyces sp. NPDC060205 | reverse complement strand
GGCCCGTTGACCCGCTGCCGAACTTCACACCCTCGCCCCCACCCCCTAGGGGCGCGGGGAACTGCGCAATCCTGTAGGCCACCCCCCACCGACCCGCACCCAAGGAACAACAATGACCACCCCGCCCCCTCCGACCACGGCCCGCGACGGCCACCTCAGCTACGCGATCTTCGTACTCGCCCGCACCCACCGCGCCCACGCGGCCACCATGCTCCGCGCCATGAACCTGCACCCCGGCCAGGAACTGCTCCTGATGCAGCTCTTCGACCGCGACGAGCAGACGCAGTCCGAACTCCTGGAGGGCGTCGGCCTCGACCACTCCACCGTCTCCAAGTCACTGCGCCGCATGCAGGAGGCCGGGCTCCTCACCCGGGAACCGTCCGCCCACGACCGACGCGTCCTGGTCGTCCGCCTGACCGACGCCGGCCGCGCCCTGCGCGCCCCCATCACCCAGATGTGGCGAACCCTGGAGGAGATCTCCGTGCGAGAGCTGACGCCGGAGCAGATCGAGGCGTTCACCGCGACGGCTTACACGATCGAGCAGTCGATCAAGGACCACGGCGACCAGCCCTGACCGGAGCTCAGCGCCAGAACTCAGCGCCAGAAATCAGCGCACGCGCCAACTCTCCCGCGGCCCCAGATACGTAGACGTCAACCCACCCGTGTCAATCACCAGCCGCTGCACCACCACCGTCGGATCGACCGCCCAGAACTTCAACCGGTGCAACCCCGCCGCCCCCACCATGTGGCGCGTAGACGTGCGATTGACGTTGTCCGATGTGTTGCGGGCCCACTCCATGTTCATCAGCCCGTCGTCGGCCCCGGTCACGGCGTGGATGTCGACGATCTGTGGCGCGTCCTCGTCGAACGAGACCCCGTACCGCAGCCCGACCCCCGTCGCCAACGCCGGATTCCGCGGCGACAGGTACGCCCACACCGTCACCGCCCCTTCCGACAGCAGACTCACCTCGTACTCAAGCCTCGGTGACGAACCTCCCGGAACCGGTGTCCATCCGGGAGCCGTCACCGGCCACGGCGTCACGCCCGCCCCCGTACGCCCGATCCCGTCGATACGCCGCCACGTCCCCACCGAGCGCGTGAAGTGCTCGGCGTCGACGGCGACGTAACCGCCCGCCTCCACGAATCCCCGCAGCCCGCGCGACACCCGTACCGACGGCTGCTCCGCGATCACCGCGACCTCCACCGTCCGCCCCGCACCCCCCACGGTCACCGACGCCTCCGTCCGTCCCCGCGGAGCCTTCGCCCAGTCCACCGTCAGCACGACCCGTACCTGCTCCTGGACCCGTCCGCGCGGCCGGTCGACCACGAGCCACGGCACGGACGGCGTGATCCGGTAGTCGAATGCCGTACGCCCCCGGTTGAACACCTCGATGTACTGATCGGGCCGTGTCTGGTACGGGCTGAAGGCAGGCAACTCGGCTGCACCCACGCCTCCCCCGGGCCACCACCCCTCCACCCCATCCACCGCCACCCCCAGTTCCGCCCCCGCCGGCACCTCGATCCGCCGCACCGCCGGGAAGATCTCGTCCGGCAGTGCCACGTTGTCCCGCTCGGGCTGCTGCCAGGGCGCGTTCGGGCCGTAGCGCTCCACATCCCCGTACCCGATGTGCGGCTGGGTCTGGAAACCCCGCCATTTGCCGCCCGCCACCCGCGCGTTGAAGCGTTCGGCGAGCGCGAGGTCCCGGGCGAGCGCCGCCTCCGCCTCGGCCGCGAGACCGTTCGTCGCGGCCCGCCCCTGCGCGGCGTACCGCAGGTTCGTGAACTCCGCCGCCCGCAGCCCGTACAGGTTGGCCGTCGCCGCCACCTCGTACCCGACCAGTTCGAACCACGCGTCCTGGTCCGCGGCCGGCAGCCGTCGGCCGATCCGCGCCGCCTCCTCGCCGAGCCGCCGCCACTCCTCGGTGACCCGCTCCAGTTCACGGTGGCCGAAGTGGAACGGCGTCTGCTGGTCGTCGTACACGACCCGCCCGTCCACCAGCGTGATCCGGCGGTTCAGCAGCTCGGGCTTGCGCCGCGACTGGAGCCGCCCGTACGCCGCGAGGACGGACGCGATCGCCGCCGTCTGTCCGTGCTCGTCACCGAAGTTCTGCCGCGCGTACCGCCGCTCCCACTCCCCCAGCCGCTCCAGCGGCCATCGCCCCGGATCCCACGCGTAGTCGAGGAAGAACTCCGTCGGCAGCTCGTTGCCCTTGAGATCGCCGACGTTCGTGACCCACAGCTCCCGGTTCCCGTACGCGGCGGCCTGGTGGAGCTGATCCCACAGGTTCGGCAGCGAGGCGGTGTCCACCCACTTGTAGTTGCGGCCGACGCCCACGTAGTCGAAGTGGTAATACAGGCCGTAACCGCCACCCCGCAACCCCTCCCCCTCCCCCTCCCCCGGATCGGGATGCTTGCGGATGTTGCCCCAGTTGTCGTCCGTCAGTACGACGGTCACGTCGTCCGGCGCGCGCAGGCCGCGGTCCCAGTACCGCTGGACCTCCTTGTAGAGCGTCCAGACCTGCGGGGTCTCGGCGGCGGCCCGGCCGGTGACGTCCTCGATGATCGCCCGCTGCGTCGCGATGATCTCCCGCATCAGCTCGATGCCGTCGCCGTCCGGCAGGCTGGTGTCCCCGTTGCCCCGCATACCGAGGGTGACGACCCCCTCGAAGTCCTGGTCGGTCATCCGCTCGATGCCCTCACGCCAGTACGCCTTGACCGCCTCCGCGTTGCGCCGGAACGACCACTCGCCGGTACCGCCGTACGGGTCGCGCCCCGGCGTCACGATGTTCCCCGCGCTGTCGCGCACGGCCGGCACGGCATGCCGGTTCCACTCCTCGATGCCCCGCATCATCGGCGCCTCATGAGACGTGCCCATGACAATCCCGTACGCCTTCGCCCGCGCGTGGTTCTCCGGGTCGTCCTCCGCGAACGCCCGCCCCCACACCGCCGGCCACAGATAGTTCGCCTTCAGCCGCAGCAGGACCTCGAAGACCTTCGCGTAGAAGTCCGCGGTGAAGCCGCCGGGGTGACCGGGAGCCTTCCCCGGCCCGAAGTATCCGGGCGCCCAGGTCCCCAGCGCCGGATTCTCGTCGTTGATGAAGACACCCCGGTACTTCACGGCGGGCGTGCCCTGGCTGAAGCGCCCCCGCCGCACGTACACCTCACTCCGCCGCACCGGCCGCACGTCGTCCCACCAGTACCAGGGCGAGACCCCGATCCCGTACGAGACGTCGTACGCCCCGAAGACCGTGCCGCGCTGGTCGCTGCCGGCGATCACGAACGCCCGCTCCACCCCGGGCATCGGCCGTTCGACCACGGTCTGCAGCGAGGTCTCCCACCTGCCGCGGATCCCGCCGACGTCGAGCTTCCCGGCCGCGACCAGCCCGTCGATCAGCGGACTGCGCCCGACCGTCCCCACCAGGACCACCTCGCGCGCGACCGAGTCCCCCGGCCGCACCCCCGTGACCCGCTCGATGTCGTCCCGCAGGTCACCGGCCACCCGTACGACTCCGGGGTGATCGTCCGCGCTGACGACGACCGGGGCGCCCACGAGCCGGAAGGCCCCGGGCTCGGACGAGAAGGAGATGTACGCGCCCGGGTCCGAAGCCGTATCGGCAGCGGCCTGCGGCACACCCTCCGCCCACGCGGTCCCGGCCCCCGACAGCCCCAGCAGCCCGGCCCCCGTCCCGGCCCCCAGCACGGCTCTACGACTGACCCCTCCGGACATGCGTCACCCCTCGACCGTCCCCGTATCGAATGTCGGCACGACAAACGGTGACGGGAGTGACCCCTGAGGGGAACGGGTCGTCACCGCCGAACACTTTCGTGACGAATCATTTCGACGCCCGCCCCCGGTGCGCCCCGCCCGGACACAGCAAAGGGGCCCGTACGACCGAAGTCGTACGGGCCCCTTCAGGAGCTCTGCGTTCAGTGCGGAGCTACCAGGCGTTCAAGCCCAACCAGCAGCCGAGACTACTTGTTGATCTTGGTGACCTGGCCGGCGCCGACGGTCCGGCCACCCTCACGGATGGCGAACTTGAGGCCCTCCTCCATGGCGACGGGCTGGATGAGCTCAACGGTCATCTCAGTGTTGTCGCCGGGCATGACCATCTCGGTGCCCTCGGGGAGGGTCACCACACCAGTCACGTCCGTCGTGCGGAAGTAGAACTGGGGACGGTAGTTGTTGAAGAACGGCGTGTGACGGCCGCCCTCGTCCTTGGACAGGATGTACGCCTGCGCCTCGAACGAGGTGTGGGGCGTGACCGAGCCCGGCTTGATGATGACCTGGCCGCGCTCGACGTCCTCGCGCTTGATGCCACGGAGGAGCAGACCGACGTTCTCACCGGCCTGGCCCTCGTCGAGCAGCTTGCGGAACATCTCGATGCCGGTGACCGTGGTGGTGGTCTTCTCGGTCTTGATGCCGACGATGTCGACGGTCTCGTTGACCTTGAGGACACCACGCTCGATACGACCGGTGACGACGGTGCCACGACCGGTGATCGTGAAGACGTCCTCGATCGGCATCAGGAACGGCTTGTCGACGTCACGCTCGGGCTGCGGGATCGACTCGTCGACGGCCTTCATCAGGTCGAGGACGGACTTGCCCCACTCGGCGTCGCCCTCAAGAGCCTTGAGCGCCGAGACCTTGACGACCGGAAGGTCGTCGCCCGGGAACTCGTACTCGGAGAGGAGCTCACGGACCTCAAGCTCGACGAGCTCCAGGATCTCCTCGTCGTCCACCATGTCGGCCTTGTTCAGGGCGACGACGATGTACGGAACGCCGACCTGGCGGGCCAGGAGCACGTGCTCCTTGGTCTGCGGCATCGGGCCGTCCGTGGCGGCGACGACGAGGATGGCGCCGTCCATCTGCGCCGCACCCGTGATCATGTTCTTGATGTAGTCCGCGTGACCGGGGCAGTCGACGTGGGCGTAGTGACGCGTCTCGGTCTGGTACTCGACGTGCGCGATCGAGATCGTGATACCGCGCTGGCGCTCTTCGGGAGCCTTGTCGATCTGGTCGAAGGCCGAGGCCTCGTTCAGGTCCGGGTACGCGTCGTGCAGCACCTTGGTAATGGCGGCCGTGAGGGTCGTCTTACCGTGGTCGATGTGACCGATGGTGCCGATGTTGACGTGCGGCTTAGTCCGCTCGAACTTTGCCTTCGCCACTGAATCCTCCTGCGGAGTGGTTCTGGTACGCCTTACTCATCGGCGCCAGGGTGATCTTTGCTGGGATGCCGCCCGCCGAGGTCCTCGCCGGTCCAGGGCGATTTCTCGTCCCTTGCCGGTTCGCGACCCGGGCGGTCGGTGTCAAGCCTAAAGCGTGTAAACGGTGTGTGTTACTCGCCCTTGGCCTTCGCGATGATCTCCTCGGCGACGTTCCGGGGAACCTCGGCGTAGGAGTCGAACTGCATCGAGTAGCTTGCGCGACCCGAGGTCTTGCTGCGGAGGTCGCCGACGTAGCCGAACATCTCCGAGAGGGGCACGAGGCCCTTCACGACGCGGGCACCGGCACGCTCCTCCATGGCCTGGATCTGGCCACGGCGCGAGTTGATGTCGCCGATGACCTCACCCATGTAGTCCTCGGGCGTGGTGACCTCGACGGCCATCATCGGCTCAAGGAGCACGGGGCTGGCCTTGCGGGCAGCCTCCTTGAAGGCCTGCGAACCGGCGATCTTGAACGCCAGTTCGGAGGAGTCGACCTCGTGGTAGGCACCGTCGAGAAGCGTGATGCGGACACCCGTCATCTCGTACCCGGCGAGGATGCCGAACTGCATGGCCTCCTGCGCACCGGCGTCCACCGACGGGATGTACTCCCGCGGGATACGGCCACCGGTCACCTTGTTCACGAACTCGTACGCCGGGCCGTCGGCCTCGGTGATGGGCTCGATCGCGATCTGCACCTTGGCGAACTGACCGGTACCACCGGTCTGCTTCTTGTGGGTGTAGTCCACGCGCTCGACGGCCTTGCGGATCGTCTCACGGTAGGCGACCTGCGGCTTACCGACGTTGGCCTCGACCTTGAACTCACGGCGCATACGGTCGACCAGCACCTCAAGGTGCAGCTCGCCCATACCACCGATGATGGTCTGGCCGGTCTCCTCGTCCGAGTGAACCTGGAAGGAGGGGTCCTCCTCCGCGAGACGCTGGATGGCGACACCCAGCTTCTCCTGGTCACCCTTGGACTTGGGCTCGATGGCGACCTGGATGACCGGCGCCGGGAAGTCCATGGACTCCAGGATCACCGGCTGCTTGTCGTCCGAGAGCGTCTCACCGGTGGTGGTCTGCTTCAGGCCCATCACGGCGACGATGTCGCCGGCGCCCACCGCCTCGATCTCCTCACGCTTGTTCGCGTGCATGCGGTAGATCTTGCCGATGCGCTCCTTCTTGCCCTTGACGGAGTTCAGCACGGCGGTGCCGGACTCCAGGCGGCCCGAGTAGACCCGGACGAAGGTGAGCTTGCCCAGGTGCGGGTCGCTCATGATCTTGAACGCGAGGGCCGACAGCGGCTCGTCCACGGACGGCTTGCGCTTCACGACGACCTCGGGGTCCTTCACGTCGTGGCCCTCGATGGCCTCGACGTCAAGCGGGGTCGGGAGGTAGCGCACGACCGCGTCGAGCAGGGGCTGGACGCCCTTGTTCTTGAACGCGGTGCCACAGAACACCGGGGTGACCGTGGTGTCGCTGGACTTGCCGGACGCGATGGTGATGCGACGGATCGCGGCGTACAGCTGCTCCTCGGTGGGCTCTTCGCCCTCCAGGTACAGCTCCATGATCTCTTCGTCGTTCTCCGCGACGGCCTCGATCAGCTTGCCGCGGTACTCCTCGGCAGCCTCGGCGTGCGTGGCCGGGATGTCGACGACGTCGTACATCTCGCCCTTGGCGGCCTCGGCGGACCAGACGAACGCCTTCATGGTGACGAGGTCGACGACACCCTTGAAGTCGGCCTCGGCGCCGATCGGAAGCTGCATGACCAGCGGCTGCGCCCCGAGGCGGTCCGAGATCATGTCGACGCAGCGGTGGAACTCCGCGCCGGTCCGGTCGAGCTTGTTGACGAAGCAGATGCGCGGCACGCCGTAGCGGTCGGCCTGACGCCACACCGTCTCGGACTGCGGCTCAACACCGGCGACACCGTCGAACACGGTGACGGCACCGTCGAGGACGCGGAGCGAACGCTCCACCTCGACCGTGAAGTCCACGTGACCCGGGGTGTCGATGATGTTGATGGTGTAGTCGTTGTCGTCGAGCGGCCAGTGACAGGTGGTCGCAGCAGAGGTGATCGTGATGCCACGCTCCTGCTCCTGCTCCATCCAGTCCATGGTCGCGGCGCCGTCGTGGACCTCACCGATCTTGTAGCTGACGCCGGTGTAGAAGAGGATCCGCTCGGTGGTGGTCGTCTTGCCCGCGTCGATGTGGGCCATGATCCCGATGTTGCGGACCCTGGCCAGGTCAAGTGAAGTGGTAGCCATAAGGCTTCGGTCTTCTCTCGGTCTCGATGGGGGTAGCGACTACCAGCGGTAGTGCGCGAAGGCCTTGTTGGACTCGGCCATCTTGTGGGTGTCCTCGCGCTTCTTCACAGCGGCACCAAGGCCGTTGGAGGCGTCGAGAAGCTCGTTGAGCAGCCGCTCGGTCATGGTCTTCTCGCGACGGGCGCGGGAGTAACCGACGAGCCAGCGCAGCGCGAGCGTGCTGGCGCGACCGGGCTTGACCTCGATCGGGACCTGGTACGTCGCACCGCCGACTCGGCGGGACTTGACCTCAAGGGTCGGCTTGATGTTCTCCAGAGCGCGCTTGAGCGTGATGACCGGGTCGTTGCCGGTCTTCTCGCGCAGGCCCTCCATGGCGCCGTAGACGATGCGCTCGGCGGTGGAGCGCTTGCCGTTCAGCAGCACCTTGTTGATCAGGGAGGTCACCAGAGGGGAACCGTAGACCGGGTCGATGATGACCGGGCGCTTCGGGGCGGGGCCCTTACGAGGCATTTCTACTTCTCCTTCTTGGCGCCGTAGCGGCTGCGGGCCTGCTTGCGGTTCTTGACACCCTGGGTGTCGAGAGAACCACGGATGATCTTGTAACGAACACCGGGCAGGTCCTTCACACGGCCGCCGCGCACGAGCACGATCGAGTGCTCCTGCAGGTTGTGTCCCTCACCCGGAATGTAAGCAGTGACCTCGATCCCGCTGGTCAGACGCACACGCGCGACCTTACGCAGGGCCGAGTTCGGCTTCTTCGGGGTGGTCGTGAACACACGCGTGCAGACGCCGCGACGCTGGGGCGAACCCTCAAGTGCGGGCGTCTTGTTCTTCTCGACCTTGTCCTGCCGGCCCTTCCGGACCAGCTGCTGGATCGTAGGCACTACTTCTCCGGTTTCTGTGTGCCGAATGGTGAAGCTAACCTGGAACACCGCCGACCCACGCGGTCGGGTGTGTCGAACACTGCAGATTCCCGCCGCGAAGCGGGAGGGGCGCAGATTGCGGTGGCCGGTGACGGCTTCCCTAGTGCGGTTGAAGGCACGCACGGAAGCCAGGGCACACCCCAGGCACAAGGTCTGAGCGTACCTACCTCATAGGCTGCGGTCAAAACAAATGGACCGCACTGGCATCCCTGAGCGGACCATGCCAAACCGCAGCCCCTCCGACGATCTTCGTCAGGACGTCACCACGGCGACGAACAGCAAGGTCACCAGCAGCGCCCAGCCCGCGGTGGACAGCCAGCCGAAGACCAGTCCCGTGAGCGCGAGACCTTCACCACCCTCGCCCGTGCGCCGCATCTCGGAGCGGGCGCTGTGGCCCAGGATCACCGCGGGAATCCCGGTCAGCCCGACGGTCACCAGACAGAGCACCCCGCAGATCGCCGACCCGACGGCCTTCTCGTTCGTCTTCGGCGGCACGGAGACGGGCAGGAACGTCCGTGGCACGGGCCCAGAGACCGCCGGAAGCGGTACGGGCCCCTGCGGGAGGTCGGACACCAGCAGGGCCAGTTCACCCACCGTACGGGCCGCGTAGGCCCGTGCCACCCGCTTCTCGAACTCGGGCTGCTGCATCCGCCCCTCGCCGAAGCCCGCTCTGAGCACGTCCACGGCCCGCTCCCGGTCGGCGGTGGACGCGAGCATGGAGTGACCCGCGGCCTGCTGCTCATGCCAGGGCCGCGGCTGATTCCACCCCTGCCCCTGCCCCGGCTGCCACGGCGACGGATACGACACGGGAGCACCTCCCCCGACGACTGTGTCTCCACGGATCTCCATCATGCTCCAACGCGGCAATACGGGCACAGGTTCCCGCACCACTCATGTCAGGAATTCCCGACGCCGCGCGGGGACGGGCGGCCGGCCCGGGAACGCCGAAGGGCGGCCACCTTGGAAAGGTGACCGCCCTCTGACTCGATCAGGCGCCTTGTTCAGGCGACCCGCCTACTGGTTGTACGGACCGTAGTCGTAGTCCTCCAGCGGAACGGCCTGGCCGGAGCCCGTGCCGAACGGCGAGTAGTCGATGTCGTCGTAGCCGACGGCCGAGTACATCGCGGCCTTGGCCTCCTCGGTCGGCTCGACCCGGATGTTGCGGTAGCGGGACAGACCCGTACCGGCCGGGATGAGCTTACCGATGATGACGTTCTCCTTGAGGCCGATCAGGGAGTCGGACTTGGCGTTGATCGCCGCGTCCGTCAGAACCCTGGTCGTCTCCTGGAAGGACGCCGCCGACAGCCACGACTCGGTGGCGAGCGAGGCCTTGGTGATACCCATCAGCTGCGGACGGCCGGAGGCCGGGTGGCCGCCTTCCTGCACCACACGACGGTTCTCGGTCTCGAACTTCGACCGCTCGACGAGCTCGCCGGGCAGCAGCTCCGCGTCGCCCGACTCGATGATCGTCACACGGCGCAGCATCTGCCGGATGATGATCTCGATGTGCTTGTCGTGGATCGACACGCCCTGCGAGTTGTACACCCGCTGGACCTCTCCGACCAGGTGAACCTGGACGGCACGCTGACCCAGGATGCGCAGCACGTCGTGCGGGTTGGTGGCACCCACGGTGAGCTTCTGGCCCACCTCGACGTGCTCGCCCTCGCTGACCAGGAGTCGGGCACGCTTCGAGATCGGGAACGCCGTCTCGTCGCTGCCGTCGTCCGGGGTGACGACGAGCTTCTTGGTCTTCTCGGTCTCCTCGATCCGCACGCGGCCGGAGGCCTCGGAGATCGGGGCGACACCCTTCGGCGTACGAGCCTCGAAGAGCTCGACGACACGGGGCAGACCCTGGGTGATGTCGTCACCGGCCACACCACCGGTGTGGAAGGTACGCATCGTCAGCTGCGTGCCGGGCTCACCGATGGACTGGGCGGCGATGATGCCGACCGCCTCACCGATGTCGACCAGCTTGCCGGTGGCCAGCGAACGGCCGTAGCACATGGCGCAGGTACCGACGGCGGACTCGCAGGTCAGGACCGAACGGGTCTTGACCTCCTTGATGCCGTGCTTGACGAGCTCGTCGATGAGGACGTCGCCGAGGTCGGTGTTGGCCGGGGCCAGCACCCGCCCGTCGACGGTGATGTCCTCGGCCAGCGCACGTGCGTACACGCTGGTCTCGACGTTCTCCGCCTTGCGCAGGACGCCGTCGGCGCCCACTTCGGCGATCTCCAGACGCAGACCACGGTCGGTGCCGCAGTCCTCCTCGCGGATGATGACGTCCTGCGAGACGTCCACCAGACGACGGGTGAGGTAACCCGAGTCGGCGGTACGCAGGGCGGTGTCCGCCAGACCCTTACGGGCACCGTGCGTGGAGATGAAGTACTCCAGCACGGACAGGCCCTCACGGAAGGACGCCTTGATGGGACGGGGAATCGTCTCGTTCTTGGCGTTCGACACCAGACCACGCATACCCGCGATCTGACGCATCTGCATCATGTTTCCGCGAGCACCGGAGTTCACCATCATCGAGACCGGGTTGGTCTTCGGGAAGTTCGCGTTCATCGCCTCGGCGACCTCGTTGGTCGCCTTGGTCCAGATCGCGATGAGCTCCTGCGTGCGCTCGTCCTTGGTGATCAGACCACGCTCGTACTGCTTCTGGACCTTCTCGTCCTGGTCCTCGTAACCCTTGACGATCGCGCGCTTCGCGTCGGGAACGACGATGTCGGAGATGGCCACGGTGACGCCGGAACGGGTCGCCCAGAAGAAGCCGGCCGCCTTCAGGTTGTCGAGCGTCGCCGCCACGATGACCTTGGGGTAGCGCTCGGCGAGGTCGTTGACGATCTCGGAGAGCTGCTTCTTGCCGACCTCGTAGTCGACGAACGGGTAGTCCTCGGGCAGCAGCTCGTTGAAGAGCGCGCGGCCCAGAGTGGTGTTCAGGCGGAAGGTGTCACCCTGCTGCCACTCCGGCTCGCCCTCCTCACGCGCCGGCGGGGTCCAGCCGCGCGGCGGGATGGTGCCCACCGGGAAGCGGATGTCCACGCGCGACTGCAGCGAGAGCTCGCCGGCGTCGAACGCCATGGTCGCCTCGGCCGAGGAGCCGAAGGACCGGCCCTCGCCCTTGACGTTGCGCAGCTCGCCGTCGGTGGTGAGGAAGAACAGACCGAGGACCATGTCCTGGGTCGGCATCGTCACCGGACGGCCGTCGGCGGGCTTGAGGATGTTGTTCGAGGACAGCATCAGGATGCGGGCCTCGGCCTGCGCCTCCGCGGAGAGCGGCAGGTGCACGGCCATCTGGTCACCGTCGAAGTCCGCGTTGAACGCGGTGCAGACGAGCGGGTGGATCTGGATGGCCTTGCCCTCGACCAGCTGCGGCTCGAAGGCCTGGATGCCGAGGCGGTGCAGGGTGGGCGCACGGTTCAGCAGAACCGGGTGCTCGGCGATGACCTCTTCGAGGACGTCGTACACGACCGTGCGGCCGCGCTCCACCATGCGCTTCGCCGACTTGATGTTCTGCGCGTGGTTGAGGTCCACCAGGCGCTTCATCACGAACGGCTTGAAGAGCTCCAGCGCCATCGCCTTCGGCAGACCGCACTGGTGCAGCTTGAGCTGCGGACCGACGACGATCACGGAACGCGCGGAGTAGTCCACGCGCTTGCCGAGGAGGTTCTGACGGAAACGACCCTGCTTGCCCTTGAGCATGTCGCTCAGGGACTTCAGCGGGCGGTTGCCGGGACCGGTGACCGGGCGACCACGACGACCGTTGTCGAAGAGGGCGTCCACGGCCTCCTGGAGCATGCGCTTCTCGTTGTTCACGATGATCTCGGGCGCGCCGAGGTCGAGAAGCCGCTTCAGACGGTTGTTGCGGTTGATCACACGGCGGTACAGGTCGTTCAGGTCGGAGGTCGCGAAGCGGCCACCGTCCAGCTGCACCATCGGGCGAAGGTCCGGCGGGATGACCGGCACGCAGTCGAGCACCATGCCCTTGGGGCTGTTGCTGGTCTGCAGGAACGCGGAGACGACCTTGAGGCGCTTGAGCGCACGGGTCTTCTTCTGACCCTTGCCGGTACGGATGATCTCGCGAAGACGCTCGGCCTCCTCGTCGAGGTCGAAGGACTCCAGGCGCTTCTGCAGCGCCGCGGCACCCATCGAACCGTCGAAGTACGTGCCGAAGCGGTCGCGCAGCTCGCGGTAGAGCAGCTCGTCACCTTCGAGGTCCTGGACCTTGAGGTTCTTGAAGCGGGTCCACACCTCGTCGAGACGGTCGATCTCGCGCTGCGCACGGTCGCGCAGCTGCTTCATCTCACGCTCGGCGCCTTCGCGCACCTTGCGGCGCACATCGGCCTTGGCACCCTCGGCCTCAAGCTCGGCCAGGTCGGTCTCAAGCTTCTTGGCGCGGGCTTCGAGGTCGGAGTCGCGACGGTTCTCGACCTGCTGACGCTCGACGGAGACGTGCGCCTCCAGCGAGGGCAGGTCACGCGTACGACGCTCGTCGTCCACGTACGTGATCATGTACGCGGCGAAGTAGATGACCTTTTCGAGGTCCTTCGGGGCGAGGTCGAGCAGGTAGCCAAGACGCGACGGAACGCCCTTGAAGTACCAGATGTGGGTGACGGGAGCGGCCAGCTCGATGTGGCCCATCCGCTCACGACGCACCTTGGCGCGAGTGACCTCGACGCCGCAGCGCTCGCAGATGATGCCCTTGAAGCGGACGCGCTTGTACTTACCGCAGTAGCACTCCCAGTCCCGGGTCGGACCGAAGATCTTCTCGCAGAAGAGTCCGTCCTTTTCGGGCTTGAGGGTGCGGTAGTTGATGGTCTCCGGCTTCTTGACCTCACCGTGGGACCACTGACGGATGTCGTCAGCGGTAGCAAGGCCGATCCGCAGCTCGTCGAAGAAGTTGACGTCGAGCACTTGTCGTCAATCCCTCTTTCGGGGTCGATTCTTCACTGGTCTGACTGGGGTCCGGGGTTGGTTAGCCGGGGCTCGTGTTCAGCGAGCCCCGGCCAGACCCGTCAGACCTCTTCGACGCTGCTCGGCTCGCGCCGGGACAGGTCGATACCGAGCTCCTCCGCGGCGCGGAAGACGTCCTCGTCCGTGTCGCGCATCTCGATGGACATGCCGTCCGAGGACAGCACCTCCACGTTGAGGCAGAGCGACTGCATTTCCTTGATGAGCACCTTGAAGGACTCGGGAATGCCGGGCTCAGGAATGTTCTCGCCCTTGACGATGGCCTCGTAGACCTTCACGCGGCCGGTCACGTCGTCGGACTTGATGGTCAGCAGCTCCTGGAGGGCGTAAGCGGCGCCATAAGCCTCAAGCGCCCACACCTCCATCTCACCGAATCGCTGGCCACCGAACTGGGCCTTACCACCCAGCGGCTGCTGGGTGATCATCGAGTACGGACCGGTCGAGCGGGCGTGCAGCTTGTCGTCGACCAGGTGGTGGAGCTTGAGGATGTACATGTAGCCGACCGAGACCGGCTCCGGGAACGGCTCGCCGGAGCGGCCGTCGAACAGCGGCGCCTTACCGGTCGGGAGCACCATGCGTGAGCCGTCGCGGTTCGGGATCGTGTGCTGCAGCAGACCGGCCAGCTCGTCCTCACGCGCACCGTCGAAGACGGGGGTGGCGACGTTCGTGCCGGGCTCCACCTTGTCGGCCTCGATGGCCTGGAGGCGCTGCGCCCACTCCTCGCCGAGCCCGGAGACGTCCCAGCCGCGGCTGGCGAGCCAGCCGAGGTGGATCTCCAGGACCTGTCCCGGGTTCATTCGGGACGGGACACCCAGCGGGTTGAGGATGATGTCGACCGGCGTGCCGTCCTCAAGGAAGGGCATGTCCTCGATCGGAAGGATCTTGGAGATGACACCCTTGTTGCCGTGCCGGCCGGCGAGCTTGTCGCCGTCCGTGATCTTGCGCTTCTGCGCCACGTAGACACGAACCAGCTGGTTCACGCCCGGCGGCAGCTCGTCGCCCTCTTCACGGTCGAAGACGCGGACGCCGATGACCTTGCCGATCTCGCCGTGCGGCACCTTCAGCGAGGTGTCGCGCACCTCGCGCGCCTTCTCACCGAAGATCGCGCGGAGCAGGCGCTCCTCCGGGGTCAGCTCGGTCTCACCCTTGGGCGTGACCTTGCCGACCAGGATGTCACCGGCGACGACCTCGGCACCGATGCGGATGATGCCGCGCTCGTCGAGGTCGGCGAGGACCTCCTCGGAGACGTTCGGGATGTCCCGGGTGATCTCCTCGGGGCCGAGCTTGGTGTCACGGGCGTCGACCTCGTGCTCCTCGATGTGGATCGAGGAGAGGACGTCGTCCTGCACGAGGCGCTGCGACAGGATGATCGCGTCCTCGTAGTTGTGACCCTCCCAGGGCATGAAGGCGACGAGCAGGTTCTTGCCCAGCGCCATCTCGCCTTCCTGGGTGGCCGGGCCGTCGGCGAGCACCTGGTGCTCGATGACCCGGTCGCCCTCGTTGACGACGACCTTCTGGTTGACCGAGGTCCCCTGGTTGGAGCGGGAGAACTTGGCCACCCGGTAGGTGGTGTAGGTGCCGTCGTCGTTGGCCACCGTGACGTAGTCCGCGGAGACCTCCTGGACCACACCCGACTTCTCGGCCTTGATGACGTCACCGGCGTCGACGGCGCAGCGGTACTCCATGCCCGTACCGACGAGGGGGGCCTCGGCGGTGATGAGCGGCACGGCCTGGCGCATCATGTTCGCGCCCATGAGGGCACGGTTGGCGTCGTCGTGCTCCAGGAACGGGATCATCGCGGTCGCGACGGACACCATCTGGCGCGGCGAGACGTCCATGTAGTCGACGTCGTCACCGGGGACGTAGTCGACCTCTCCGCCACGGCGGCGGACCAGGACACGGGCCTCGTTGAACCGCATGTCGTCGTTGAGCACGGCGTTGGCCTGCGCGATGACGAAGCGGTCCTCCTCGTCGGCGGTCAGGTAGTCGACCTCGTCGGTGACGACACCGTCGGTGACCCGGCGGTACGGCGTCTCGACGAAGCCGAACGCGTTGACCCGGCCGTAGGAGGCGAGCGAGCCGATCAGGCCGATGTTCGGGCCTTCGGGGGTCTCGATCGGACACATGCGGCCGTAGTGCGAGGGGTGCACGTCACGGACCTCGAAGCCGGCCCGCTCACGGGAGAGACCACCCGGGCCAAGAGCCGACAGACGGCGCTTGTGGGTGAGACCCGACAGCGGGTTGTTCTGGTCCATGAACTGCGACAGCTGGCTGGTGCCGAAGAACTCCTTGATGGAGGCGACGACCGGCCGGATGTTGATCAGGGTCTGCGGCGTGATCGCCTCGACGTCCTGGGTCGTCATGCGCTCGCGGACGACTCGCTCCATACGCGCCAGACCCGTACGGACCTGGTTCTGGATGAGCTCGCCCACGTTGCGCAGACGGCGGTTGCCGAAGTGGTCGATGTCGTCGGTCTCGACGACGATCGAGGTGCCGTTGTTCCCGACGGTCTCGGTCTCACCGGCGTGCAGCTTCACCAGGTACTTGATCGACGAGATGATGTCCTCGACGGTCAGGATCCCGGCGTCGAGCGGGGCTTCGCCGCCCAGCTTCTTGTTGACCTTGTAGCGGCCGACCTTCGCGAGGTCGTAGCGCTTGGGGTTGAAGTAGAGGTTCTCAAGCAGCGTCTGAGCGGCCTCACGGGTCGGCGGCTCGCCCGGGCGCAGCTTGCGGTAGATGTCGAGCAGCGCGTCGTCCTGGCCCTGGGTGTGGTCCTTCTCCAGGGTGGCTCGCATGGATTCGTACTCGCCGAACTCCTCAAGGATCTGCTCGGTCGTCCAACCGAGAGCCTTGAGCAGGACGGTGACGGACTGCTTGCGCTTGCGGTCGATGCGGACACCGACCATGTCGCGCTTGTCGATCTCCATCTCCAGCCAGGCACCCCGGGACGGGATGACCTTCGCGGAGAAGATGTCCTTGTCGGACGTCTTGTCGATGGAGGAGTCGAAGTAGACACCCGGCGAACGGACCAGCTGCGACACCACGACACGCTCGGTGCCGTTGATGACGAAGGTGCCCTTGTTCGTCATGAGCGGGAAATCACCCATGAAGACGGTCTGGGACTTGATCTCGCCGGTCTCGTTGTTGGTGAACTCGGCGGTGACGAAGAGCGGCGCGGCGAACGTGAAGTCGCGCTCCTTGCACTCGTCGATCGAGTTCTTGGGAGGCTCGAAGCGGTGGTCGCGGAACGTCAGGGACATCGACCCTGAGAAGTCCTCGATCGGGGAGATCTCCTCGAAGATCTCCTCCAGACCGGACTTCGTGGGGACGTCCTGTCCACTGTCCAGAGCCGCCTCGACACGAGCCTTCCACGCGTCGTTGCCGAGCAGCCAGTCAAAACTTTCGGTCTGCAGCGCAAGAAGGTTCGGAACCTCAAGGGGCTCCTTGATCTTTGCAAAGGAGATGCGCAGCGGGGCGGTGCTGGCGCCGTTGTTCGTATTCGCGGTCGAGGCAGTGCGCGAGGCGGCCAAGAGGGGGTCCTTCCGAGGGCTCGGACTCACTACGCGCGTACCGGTCCCAAGCGGGGCACCGGGAGAGACGTCTCCCGATCCGGTCGAATACGACCAGGTCAGAGTCGGTTCCATCCACGATGCTCAAGCGAGGGTATGCCCCTGGTGACGGGCAGGAGGCAGCTAACAGGCAGCGCAAAGGGTCAGTGTAGCCACTAGGCCCACTGATGTCCAGTGCGGGTTTTTGAAGACCCTCGTTGTTCTCAACCCCTGCTGCAAGCCACGCCCTCGATGCACATCGATACTGCCCTCTTCGCCGCCGATCCATGCCTCGGATCCGGATCGTTGTGACGACGCGTCCTGAGAATTGCGCGCTGCGTGCGGTTCGTCAAGGCCCCCCAAGCCCGAACCGGGTGCTGCCACCGTCACTTGCAACCTGCCGTGCAGCCCGTCACGGGCGGCTGGAGGCACGAACGAAGATCACCATACTCGTCGCGACCTACAGCGCAAGGCAGTCGCCGCACGGCCCCCTCGAACGCCGAAGAGCGACCACCCAGTTGGGTGATCGCTCTTCGGTGCGTCAGCGTTACACCGCTACGAAAGCGGCTCTACGCGGCTCGCAGGAGTCCTGGCGGACTCGTCGGGTCACTTGACCTCGACGGAGGCGCCGGCGCCCTTGAGGGACTCGGCGGCCTTCTCGGCGGCAGCCTTGTCGACCTTCTCCAGGACGGGCTTCGGAGCGCCGTCGACGAGGTCCTTGGCCTCCTTCAGACCCAGCGAGGTGAGCTCACGCACGACCTTGATGACCTGGATCTTCTTCTCGCCGGCACCCGTGAGGATGACGTCGAACTCGTCCTGCTCGGCCTCGGCCTCGGCCGGGGCGGCAGCGGCGGCGGGGCCGGCGGCGACCGCGGCGGCGGCGGTGACGTCGAACTTCTCCTCGAAGGCCTTCACGAACTCGGAGAGCTCGATGAGGGTGAGGTTCTCGAACTGCGCGAGCAGCTCTTCCTGGGACAGCTTCGCCATGATGGCGTCCTTCCACTTGTTCGGCAGGTGCCGGGATGTACTGGTGAGGCGGGCGTACGTTCGGCCCGCTGCGACCGTCGCCTCAGGCGGCGGTCATTGCGCGAGCCGAGTTACTCGGCACCGCCCTGCTCTTCGAGCTTGACGCGAAGCGCCTCCGCGGTGCGGACGAACTTCGACGGGAGCGCCTGGAAGAGGGTCGCAGCCTGGGACTGCTTGCCCTTCATGGCACCCGCCAGCTTGGCGAGCAGAACCTCGCGGGACTCAAGGTCCGCGAGCTTCTTGATCTCGTCGGCGGACAGCGCCTTGCCGTCAAGGACACCGCCCTTGATGACGAGGTTCGGGTTGTCCTTGGCGAAGTCACGAAGACCCTTCGCCGACGTCACCGGGTCACCGGAGATGAAGGCAACCGCTGTCGGACCGTTGAACAGGTCGTCGAGCGTGGAGATCCCGGCCTCGTTGGCCGCGATCTTGGTCAGCGTGTTCTTCACCACGGCGTACTGGGCGTCTTCACCGAGCGAACGACGCAGCGTCTTGAGCTGCGCCACGGTGAGACCCCGGTACTCGGTCAGCACAGCGGCGTTCGAGCTGCGGAACTGGTCCGCGAGCTCGGCTACCGCGGCAGCCTTGTCGGGCCTTGCCATAAGCGTGGCCTCCTTCCGGGTGATGAGGACCGCTCAGAAGGAGACTGGGAAAACGAAACGCCCCGGCGCAGGCGCACGGGGCGTGGCTCTACCAGACGGGATCCGTACGAAGTACGGGACTGTCCGGGAGCTCATCCACAGTCACCTGCGCGGGTCGTCCGCAATTCAGCGGATCCTTCGGTCACCGCGTCCTCTGACGAGAGCACGGCAACGACCAGCGGTCTTTGGCTTCTGTGGAAGATTACGTGAACGGGGCACTGTCAAGCAAATCGTGCCCCCGGGGCCGGTCAGCCCTCCAGGTCACCCATCATCTCGGCCAGGTCCATGACGTCCTTGGCCGGCGGGGCCTCGACGGTCACGGGCTTGTTGTAGTCGAGGAAGGTGATGGTCATGTCGAGCTTGCCCTTGTCGGCGTCGCCCTGCATGCGGAACTGCTTGGTGTGGTCCTCGCCGTCGACCCACATGTCCATCGTGAGCGCGTCCACACCCAGCTTCTCGTACTGCTCAAGGCTCTTCTCCCGCTTCTCGCGGGTGGCCTTGCTCTCGCCCTTGAGGGACTTGCGGAACTCGTCGAGGGTGACCGTGCCCTTGTAGTGGGTGGTCTCGACGCCCTCGACCTTCTCGGCGCCGACCTTCTTCACGTCCTTGGAGCCCGTGAGGAAGGTGGACTCCTGCGCCGGGTTCTTGTCGGCCGTCCCCGCGCCCGGGGCCCCGCCGCCGCCCAGCGCGTCGTCACCCAGCGTGGACATGTCGAACTTGATCCAGCTCTTGCCGTCCATCTCCTTGGCCGCCGCGGCGCCCCCGCCGATGTACATCGCCTTGTCGACCAGGCGTATCTCGGCGTTGCCGTCCTTGCCCTGGTCGAGAGCGGTCATCTTCATGCTCATGGCGAGGTCGGGCTCCATGCGCATCTGGGCCTCGGCCTTGATGCGCCCCTCCTCCGGGGTCCTGCCCGTCATGCGGTAGCTGAGGGAGGTGATGTCCTCCGTCTTCTTCGCCGCCTTGGCGACGGCCGCGGCGGGCGTCATCTCGGGGGACTCCTCGTCCCCCTTGGAACAGCCGACGGCACCCCCGCCGAGGACGAGCGCGGCGACGACCGCGCCCGTCGCCCCACGACGTACAGGCGTGCGCACAGAAAGCTTCATGGTTCCCCCCAAGGAACAGATGAGCGACTCACAGACAAGCCGCGAGCGTATCCCAGCGGGGTTCAGGCAGTCCTGCGAGTTGTGGCGTGACCTGTGTGACGCCTGTGACGCGTGTGACCACCGGCAAGGGGCGGAACCGGAGGGAGGGGACAAGGGGACCGGGCGGGTTCAGCCCGTCGGCCGACTCCGCATGAGGTCCGCGAAGTCCGCGGTGTCGCCCGCCGCGGGCTCCTCGGCGGCCACCTCGACGCCGTAGTCGCTGTAGTACGCCGTCGAGGACATCGAGCCGGTCGCCAGCTCGCCCTTCTCGGCCTTCTTGACCAGCAGGTCCTGGTCGTTCACCCAGATGTCGATGGTCTCGGTGGTGACGCCGGCCTGCTCCAACTGGCTCTTGAGATCGGCCAGTTGGCTCGCAGACAGGGAGGAGTTCCGGCCGGCGAGATCCGCGACGTCGACCGTGCCCGAGTAGTGCGTGGTGTCCTCGCCGCGCACTTTCTCCTCGCCGACCTTCTCGACGTCCCCGGAGGCCAGCAGCAGCTTCACCGACTGGTTCGGCGTGGTGTTCTGCATCTGGTCCTTCATGTACGCGCCCGATCCGCCGGCCAGCTTCGCCAGGTCGTCGTAGTCGTACTTGATCCAGTGCTTGCCGCCGGACTGCTCGGCGAACTTGTCGCCCATCTTCGCGTAGTAGGCGTCCGGCAGATACCGGGCCTCCATGGAGGTGGTGCCCAGCTGGCGCATCTGGTCGGCCATCGTGCCGCCGGTGTACGTGATCGTCAGCTTGCCGGTGAGTCCGTCGGCCCAGCCGAGGGCGCCGTCCGCCTTCATCGACATCATCGTGCCCATGGTCGTGGTGGACTCGACCTTGGCGGAGTCCGCTCCGTCGGTGCTCTTCTCCACGGAGCGAAGGGCCACGATCGCGTCCGCAAGGGTGCCGGCCCCGCCGGTGCCCTTGGCGTCCCCCGCCGAACCCTCCCCTTCCCCTCTGGAACCCCCGTCGGAGTCCGAGCCGCTACAGGCCGCGGCTCCGGTCAGGGCGGCGACCACCGCCATCGAGACGGTCACCCGGCGCACGATCGAGCTCATCATTCGTCCCCCTATGCGATTCCTGTGCCTCGCACGCTAGCGCAGGCCACCGACATCCGACCGGGAAACGGGCACCGGACTCCGGGCACCGGACGGCCGGCACCAAGTGGCGGGCAGCAGGCACCAGGTGGCAGGCGTCAGGCCCCGCGAACCGGCGCCGGACACAAAGACGGGCCCCGCACCTCGAAAGGTTGCGGGGCCCGTCCTGAGATCGCGTCTGCGACGCGGCTACCGGTGAGCGTCAGGCTCAGACGGCGGCCGGGTCCTCCTCGACGAGGAGGTTGCGGGTGCGGTTCGAGTCGACAGCGATGCCGGGGCCGATCGTGGTGCTGATCGTGGCCTTCTTGATGTAGCGACCCTTGGCGGCCGACGGCTTCAGACGAAGGATCTCGTCGAGCGCGGCGCCGTAGTTCTCCACCAGCTGCGTGTCGTCGAAGGACGCCTTGCCGATGATGAAGTGCAGGTTCGAGTGCTTGTCGACGCGGAACTCGATCTTGCCGCCCTTGATCTCGGTCACGGCCTTGGCCACGTCCGGGGTCACGGTGCCCGTCTTCGGGTTCGGCATCAGACCACGCGGGCCGAGGACACGGCCCAGGCGGCCGACCTTGCCCATGAGGTCGGGGGTGGCGACGACGGCGTCGAAGTCCAGACGCCCCTTCGCCACCTCGTCGATGAGTTCGTCGGAACCGACGATGTCGGCGCCGGCGGCAGTCGCGGCCTCGGCACGGTCACCGGTCGCGAAGACCAGGACCCGGGCGGTCTTGCCGGTGCCGTGCGGGAGGTTCACGGTGCCGCGGACCATCTGGTCGGCCTTGCGCGGGTCGACACCCAGGCGGAAGGCGACCTCGACGGTGCCGTCGAACTTCGAGGTGGAGGTCTCCTTGGCGAGACGGACGGCTTCGAGCGGGGCGTACTGCTTCTCCCGGTCGATCTTGGCGTCCGCAGCGCGGAGAGACTTGCTGCGCTTGCTCACTACTGCTCCTGTGTGCTCTGAGGAGTCGTGGTAGGGGCCGAGCAGGCCCTGCCACGGTGTTCTGCGGTGGTGGGGATCAGCCCTCGACCGTGATGCCCATGGAACGGGCGGTGCCGGCGATGATCTTCGACGCGGCGTCCAGGTCGTTGGCGTTCAGGTCGGCCAGCTTGGTCGTGGCGATCTCGCGGACCTGGGCCTGCGTGATCTTGGCGACCTTGGTCTTGTGCGGCTCGCCCGAGCCCTTCTCGACACCGGCGGCCTTGAGGATCATCTTCGCGGCCGGCGGGGTCTTGGTGATGAAGGTGAAGGAGCGGTCCTCGTAGACCGTGATCTCCACCGGGATGACCCAGCCGCGCTGCGACTCGGTCGCGGCGTTGTAGGCCTTGCAGAACTCCATGATGTTGACGCCGTGCTGGCCCAGTGCGGGGCCGACCGGCGGCGCCGGGTTGGCCGCACCGGCCTGGATCTGGAGCTTGATAAGCCCCGTGACCTTCTTCTTCTTGGGAGGCATTGCTCTCTCCGGGTCCTAGTGAGAGTTTCCGGCCATCCATTCCGGATCATCCGGATGGAGGCATACCGCACAACGATAACGGGTATCGGTGCGCAGCCTGAAACCGAGCAGGTCAGACAGGCTGCGAGAGCCGGTCTGACCTGGTCGGAAGTGTACGGTCCGAAAGAACGTCAATTCTTCTGGATCTGGTCGAAGCTGAGCTCCACCGGGGTCTCGCGGCCGAAGATCTCGACGAGGCCCTTGACCTTCTTCGAGTCGGCGTTGATCTCGTTGATGGTCGCCTGCAGCGTCGCGAACGGGCCGTCGGTGACGGTGACCGAGTCGCCCACCTCGAAGTCCAGCACCTGGACCTCAAGCTTGCGGGACGGCGCCGGCTTGCCCTCGGCCTCGGCGGCCTCGCGGGCGGCCTTCTCCTCGGCCTCGGGGGCGAGCATCTTGACGATCTCGTCCAGCGTCAGCGGGTACGGGTCGTAGGCGTTGCCCACGAAGCCGGTGACGCCGGGGGTGTTGCGGACGACACCCCAGGACTCGTTCGTCAGATCCATGCGCACCAGCACGTAGCCGGGGAGCTTGTTCTGCTTGATGGTCTTGCGCTCGCCGTTCTTGATCTGCGCGACCTCTTCTTGCGGCACCTCGGCCGCGAAGATGAAGTCCTCGACGTTCAGCGAGACGGCACGCTGTTCGAGGTTGGTCTTCACGCGGTTCTCGTACCCGGCGTACGTGTGGATGACGTACCACTCGCCGGGCAGCGAACGGAGTTCCTCACGCAGGGCGGTGACGGGGTCGACCGGCTCGGCCTCCTCCGCCTCCTCCTCGTCGGCCGCGGCGTCGGCGGACTCGCCCTCGGCGTCCTCGCCGGACTCGTCCTCGACGTGCAGTGCGGCCTCTTCGGCGGGCTCGCCCGCCGCGGCGTCGGCAGCCTCGACCTCGTCCTCGACGTCCGCGCCCTCGACGATGTCGAGTTCGTCGTCACGGGACTCGACCGACTCGACGGCATCGTTCAGGTTCGGGTCAGACACGGTGGCTGCTTCTTCCTGGATCATGGGGGTGGAACACGCGAAAGCGGGCGCCGGGTACGGCGCCCTTCGCGCTTGGCCTAGCCGAAGACGTACTTGGCGGCCTTGTCGAGTCCGAAGTCAATCACAGTCACCAGACCGATCATGATGACAACGAACACAATCACCACTGTGGTGTACGTCGTCAGCTGATTGCGGGTCGGCCAGACAACCTTGCGGAGCTCCGCGACGATCTGGCGGTAGAAGAGGGCGAGGCGCTTCAGCGGGCCCTTCTTGGCACGCTTGCCACCCTTACGGCCCTTCTTCTGGGACTCCGGCGCCTCATCCTGGGCATCAGGCATGTCGATGGAGCCCACGGCGTCCGTCACTCGTCCTCACCTGATTCCGGGTCGTGGCCGTGCCGCGCCCAGTGTGAGCCGCACGGCGGTGCAATGCAGTACGTACATGCGCACACATCCTGGTGAAAGGAGTGTGTAGCAGGGCCGGAGGGACTTGAACCCCCAACCGCTGGTTTTGGAGACCAGTGCTCTACCAATTGAGCTACGACCCTTTGCTTCCCTCACAACGTACCGCATCCGCCCGGGTGCTCGGAGTGCACCGGAAGAGCGCGGCCGGTGAAGGCCAACGAGGTGAGAGTGTACGTGGTCGGCGGCCGGTCGTCGAACAGAAAGTGTCCGTACGGACTTTGCGCGTACCCGGCCCCGGATCCGTCCGGCGTTGCCCAGTCTGTGAAACCAGTGTGCCGGGGACGTTTCCGGTCTGAAACGATGGGTCCCATGAGCGCTGCAATCCCTCCCACCGAGCGCCGGGTCTCCGCCCGAGTCGGCGCGATCTCCGAGTCCGCCACCCTCGCCGTGGACGCCAAGGCCAAGGCCCTCAAGGCCGCCGGACGTCCGGTGATCGGCTTCGGCGCCGGTGAGCCCGACTTCCCGACCCCGGACTATGTCGTCGAGGCCGCCATCGAGGCATGCAAGAACCCGAAGTACCACCGCTACACGCCGGCCGGCGGCCTCCCCGAGCTGAAGGCGGCGATCGTCGCCAAGACGCTGCGTGACTCCCACTACGAGGTGGACGCCTCGCAGGTCCTGGTGACCAACGGCGGCAAGCAGGCCATCTACGAGGCGTTCGCCGCGATCCTCGACCCGGGCGACGAGGTCATCGTCCCGGCCCCCTACTGGACGACGTACCCCGAGTCGATCCGTCTCGCCGGCGGTGTCCCGGTGGACGTCGTCGCGGACGAGACGACCGGCTACCGCGTCTCGGTCGAGCAGCTGGAGGCGGCCCGTACGGAGAGGACCAAGGTCGTCCTCTTCGTGTCGCCCTCGAACCCGACCGGTGCCGTCTACAGCGCCGAGGACACCGAGGCCATCGGCCGCTGGGCCGTCGAGCACGGCCTGTGGGTGATGACGGACGAGATCTACGAGCACCTGGTCTACGGGGACGCGAAGTTCACCTCGCTGCCGGCAGTACTTCCTGAGCTGCGCGACAAGTGCATCGTGGTCAACGGCGTGGCGAAGACGTACGCGATGACCGGCTGGCGCGTCGGGTGGGTCATCGGCCCCAAGGACGTGGTGAAGGCCGCGACCAACCTGCAGTCCCACGCCACGTCGAACGTGTCGAACGTGGCCCAGGCCGCCGCGCTCGCCGCCGTCTCGGGCGACCTGACGGCCGTCGCGGAGATGCGCGAGGCCTTCGACCGCCGCCGCCGGACGATCGTGCGCATGCTCAACGAGATCGACGGCGTGCTCTGCCCGGAGCCCGAGGGCGCGTTCTACGCGTACCCCTCGGTGAAGGCGCTCCTCGGCAAGGAGATCCGCGGCAAGCGCCCGCAGACCTCCGTCGAGCTGGCCGCGCTGATCCTGGAGGAGGCCGAGGTCGCGGTCGTCCCGGGCGAGGCCTTCGGCACTCCCGGCTATCTGCGGCTGTCGTACGCGCTGGGTGACGAGGACCTCGTCGAGGGCGTCTCGCGGATCCAGAAGCTCCTCGCGGAGGCCAAGGCCTGAACCCGCGCACGACAGTAAGTACTGAGCCCGCTCACGTCGGCGGGTGAGGCGGGCCGCTTCCCTCCGGGGAGGCGGCCCGCCTCTTCGTGTTCCGCGCTTCCTCGTTTCTTCGTGCGAGCAAGACCACGTTCAGGGAAAGCGCTACCGATACGGCGCCGGCGTGCGGCAGGATCCTTGAATGGAGCACGTACGTAAGGTCTCTGAGCTGCCCAAGGCTCATCTGCACCTGCATTTCACCGGTTCGATGCGGCACACCACCCTGCTGGAACTGGCCGACAAGCACGGGATCCACCTCCCCGACGCGCTGACGAGCGGCGAGCCGCCCAAGCTGCGGGCGACGGACGAGCGCGGCTGGTTCCGTTTCCAGCGTCTGTACGACGCGGCGCGCTCGTGCCTGAGAGATCCCGAGGACATCCAGCGGCTCGTGCGCGAGGCCGCCGAGGAGGACCTCAAGGACGGCTCGGGGTGGCTGGAGATCCAGGTCGACCCCACGTCGTACGCGCCGCGCCTGGGCGGTCTGATCCCCGCTCTGGAGATCATCCTGGACGCGGTGGACACGGCCTCGCGCGAAACCGGGCTCGGTATGCGGGTCCTGGTCGCCGCGAACCGGATGAAGCACCCCCTGGACGCCCGCACGCTGGCCCGGCTGGCCGTGCGCTACGCGGACCGGGGCATCGTCGGGTTCGGGCTCTCCAACGACGAGCGGCGGGGCATGGCGCGGGACTTCGACCGAGCCTTCGCGATCGCCCGGGAGGGCGGGCTGCTGGCCGCGCCGCACGGCGGCGAGCTGACGGGCCCCGCGTCCGTCCGTGACTGCCTGGACGACCTGCACGCCTCGCGGATCGGGCACGGCGTGCGGGCCGCCGAGGACCCGCGGCTGCTGAAGCGGCTCGCGGACCGCGGCATCACCTGCGAGGTCTGCCCGGCCTCGAACGTCGCGCTGGGGGTCTACGAGAAGCCGGAGGACGTCCCCCTGCGCACGCTCTTCGAGGCGGGCGTGCCCATGGCGCTCGGCGCGGACGACCCGCTGCTGTTCGGCTCCCGGCTGGCCGCCCAGTACGACATCGCGCGCCGCCACCACGGTTTCACGGACACCGAACTGGCCGAGCTGGCACGGCAGTCGGTACGCGCCTCGGCGGCGCCGCCCGACATCAGGGAGAAGCTGCTGTCCGGGGTCGACGACTGGCTGAGCGCCCCGGCCGCCTGAAGTGGGAGAGGGGCGGGTACGCCTGGAAGCCGATGTCGAGCTCCGGCCCCCGCCCCCGGGTCAGCGGCAGATGCGGGGTGAGCGAGGTGACCAGCACGTCGTGTCCCCTGCCCGCCCTCTTGCCGAGCGGGCCGAACTCGGCCGCCAGTTCCAGGTGGACGGACGCCGAGGCGAAGGTGTCCCGGGCGCCGAAGAGGAACAGCGTCCGGGCGTGCGTCGCGAGACGGATCCTGTCGGCCGGGGCCAGCCGGTCCCAGCGCCGGTCCCAGCGCGCCTGCCAGGCGGCGGCATGGCGCGCGGTCCGCTGTTCGTCGGTGCGGACGGTGCCCGGGGTGCCCCGGGTCAGCCCGCGGCGCAGCGCGGGCCAGACGGACGGCCGCAGGCCCAGGGTCCGGTGGACGAGGACCAGGTCCACCGGCACCCCTGGCGCGTACTGCCGGGGAACGCCCTCGCGCAGCGGGACGTGGACGACCGTGTGCGGGGAGTACGCGGCGAACGAGAACAGCGCGGCGAGGCGGGAGAGCCCGTCGTGGTCCCCCAGCAGGTATCCCCACTCGCGCAGGGGGTCGCTGAGTGTGGTGTGCCGCAGGGCGGGGCTCGGCTGGACGACCCGGAACGCGTACCGGCCGGCACGCGGCACGAACTCGGTGACCCTCAGCCGCACGGGAGTTCTCTCATGGCCCCAGGGTGGCCGCCCCTCCCGGCCGCCCACAAACGGAATACCGTCTCAGAGGCTGACGCCCACCGTCACGGGTTCGTTGACGAGCGTGATCCCGAAGGCGTCGTGAACGCCCGCGACGACCTCGCGGGCGAGCGCGAGGAGGTCCTCCGTGGTGGCCCCGCCCCGGTTGGTGAGGGCCAGGGTGTGCTTGGTGGAGATACGGGCCGGACCGGTGCCGTACCCCTTGGTGAAGCCCGACTTGTCGATCAGCCAGGCCGCGGAGGTCTTGGTGTGGCCGTCGCCCGCGGGGTAGGCGGGCGGGATCACGCCCTCGCCCAGCCGCTCGGCCACGCGCGCGTGGAACACGGCGAACTCCTCGTGGGTGAGGATCGGGTTGGTGAAGAACGAGCCGGCCGACCAGGTGTCGTGGTCCTCGGGGTCGAGGACCATGCCCTTCCCGGAGCGCAGCTTCAGGACGGTCTCGCGGGCCGCGTCCACGGGCACGCGGTCGCCGGGTCCGACACCGAGCATGCGGGCCGTCTCGGCGTACCTCAGCGGCGCGGACAGCCCGGCCGCGTCCTCCAGCTCGAAACGGACCCGCAGCACGACGAACCGCTCGGGATCGCTCTTGAAACGACTGTGCCGGTACGAGAAGGCGCACTCGGCGTTCGACATGGTGACCGTCTCGCGGCTCTCGCGGTCATAGGCGATCACTTCGGTGATCGTCGACGACACTTCCTGGCCGTACGCGCCCACGTTCTGGATCGGTGTCGCACCGGCGGAGCCCGGGATTCCGGCGAGGCACTCGATACCCGCGAGACGGGCCTCGACGGTCCGGGCGACCGCGTCGGTCCACACCTCACCGGCGGCCAGCTCCAGCCGCGTACCGTCCAGCTCGAAGCCGCGCGTGGCGATGCGCAGGGCGGTGCCCGCGAAGCCCTTGTCGCCGATGACCAGGTTGGATCCGCCGCCGATCAGCAGCAGCGGCGTACCGGAGTCGTCGGCCTCGCGGACAGCGGCGATCACCTCGTCGTCGGTGGTCGCGGTGATCAGCCGGTCGGCGGGCCCACCGAGCCGGAAGGTGGTCAGCGGGGCGAGGGCGGTGTCCTGGAGTTCCTGCACGTCCCCAGAGTACGAGAACGACCCCGCCGGTTCCGGCGGGGCCGTTCTCGTGGATGCGGGCACCTGAGGTCGCACGGAGGCTGCGGGCCCATGGGGCCGTGGGGCCGGGAGCCGGGGCGCAGCCCCGCTCCCGTCCAAGGGGCCGGGAGCCGAGGCGCAACCCCGCTCCCGTCCAAGGGGCCGGGAGCCGAGGCGCAACCCCGCTCCCGTCCAAGGGGCCGGGAGCCGAGGCGCAACCCCGCTCCCGTCCGAGGGGCCGGGAGCCGGGGCGCAGCCCCGCTCCCGAGGGGCGCGGGGAACTGCGCGGCCCGCCCCCACCGGCCCGCGGACTCAACTCAACGCGACGCAGTCTCCGGCACAGGCACAGGCACGGCCGCCTCAGTGACCTCCTGAGCCCCGGCCGCAGGCCCGGCCGCAGGCCGCCGGCGCGGGATGTACAGCGCCCCCACCCCCGCCAGGGCCACCGCCCCCGCACCGACCCACAGCGCGGGCCGGATCCCGTCCACGAAGCTCTGCGCACTCCCGTACCCACCCTGCGCGGAGAAGATCGAGGCCATCACCGCGATACCGAGCGCCCCGCCGACCTCGCGCAGCGCGTTGTTGGCGCCGGACGCGATCCCCTGCTCCTGGGCCCGGACGCTGGACATGACCAGGCTGGAGGCGGGAGCGAAGAAGAGGCTCATCCCGATGCCGCTGATGATCAGCGCGGGCAGCTGCGCGGTGTACGACGTGTCCGCCTCGACCACGACGGCGAACCAGCCGAGCCCGACGGCCTGGAGGAACAGGCCCGCCGCGACGACGGGACGGCCGCCGACGCGGTCCGACAGATAGCCGGCGAGCGGCGCGACGAGCATCGGCATACCGGTCCACGGCAGCATGCGCAGCCCCGCCTCGGTGGGCGAGTAGCCGAGCACGCCCTGCATGTACTGGCTGAGCAGGAAGATCGAGCCGAACATGCCGAGGAACATCAGCAGGCTCGCCGCGTTGATCCCGGCGAAGGCGCGACTGCGGAAGAGCCGCATCGGCAGCATCGGGTTCTCGGCCCGCATGCCGTGGAAGACGAAGCCGGTGAGCAGGGCCGTACCCGCGAACAGGGCGAGCAGGACCACGCCGTCGCTCCAGCCGACGACAGGCGCGCGGACCAGTCCGTACACGATGCCGAAGAGGCCGCCGCTGGCGAGGAGGGTGCCGCGGATGTCGAGCGGGGCGCCGGAGCCGAAGGACTCCGTCAGGCGCAGCCGGGCGAGCGGCAGCAGGGCGAGACCCAGCGGGACGTTCAGCCAGAAGATCCACTGCCAGGACAGGTGTTCGGTGAGGCTGCCGCCGATGAGCGGCCCCGAGGCGACCGCGAGTCCGTTGACGGCGCCCCATATCCCGTACGCCATCCCGCGCTTGGCGGCCGGTACGGCGGCCGTCAGCAGGGTCAGGGTCAGCGGCATCATGACGGCCGCGCCGACGCCCTGGACCGCGCGGGCGGCGATCAGGGAGTCGATGCCGGGTGCCATGGCCGCCGCGGCGGACGCGCCGGTGAAAACGGTGATGCCGACGAGGAAGAGCCTGCGGCGGCCGAACCGGTCGCCCAGGGCCGCGCCGAACATCAGCAGCACGGCGAAGGTGAGCGTGTACGCGCTCACGGTCCATTCCAGATCGTCGAGCGCTCCCCCGAAGTCCTTGCGGATCGAGGGCAGGGCGGTGGTGACGACGAGGTTGTCGAGGGCCGCCATGAATCCGGCAACGCTGGTGATGACGAGGGCCCAGACGGCTCCTCCGAGGCGTTCGGTCGGCTGTGGCGTCTGTTCGGGCGTCTGCTGTGACATCGCTCCCCCAGCGGGCTATCGCTGACTCCGGTTAGTTATTACTGACTAACTTTTGCGGTCATGAAAAGGCGCCGGTCTCCGCCGCCTTGCGCTCCGGTGTTCCGTCGCGCGTACCGCTCCGTCGTTCCGTTTCAGTGTGCGAGCCGGCCCTTGGCCCGGGCCGACGGGTAGAGCCCTTCCCACACCCGGTGCTGGGGCGGGAACCCCATGGCCACCAGGCAGTTGATGAGCATGCCGTAGGCCAGGAAGTCGGTGGTCTCGTCGATGTCGGCGCCGAGCGGCAGGTGGACGGTCTCCCACAGCCGCATCCAGCCGGCCCGCACCGCCTCGCCGAGCTCGTGGTCACCGGCCTGTTCGGCCGCCGCCACCGCGACATACATCTGCATCTGCATGAGCAGCCGCTCCGGCTCCTCGGCGATGACCCTCGTGTACGCGTCCGCCATGGAGTGCAGGGCCTCTTCGCCGTGCAGTCCCTCGGAGGCCGCCTCGAACGCGCGAACGGTGTCCTCCAGGCAGCGTTCGGCGGCCGCGAGGAAGATCGCCTTCTTGCCGGGGAAGAGCCGGAAGAGGTACGGCTGCGAGACCCCCACACGCTTGGCGATCGCCTCGGTGGACGTGCCGTAGTAGCCGCCCCGGGCGAACTCGCTCATCGCCGCGCGAATGACGCTCTCACGCCGTTCCTCTGCGCTCATCCTGACCATGCGACGAAGTTAGTACTCAATCACTAACTAAGTCAAGAGAGTGCTCCGGAGAGACCGGGGAGGGGTACGAGTAAGGGGCGCCCGCGATGGC
>NZ_JBHWZP010000088.1:0-31245 GCF_042728395.1 Streptomyces sp. NPDC060205 | reverse complement strand
CCCCTGAAGGGGCGCGGGGAACTGCGCGACCAGCCCCCACCGGCCCGCGGGCGAACGACAACCCCCATTCGAACGCCGGCAGCCGCCACAGGGCTTGACTGCTCCCGGACAGCTGCGCGACATTGAAGCCCGGCATCCGGCGCTTCAGGGGGCAAGTCGCCCATGCAGACCATAGGTATCAAGTCATCATCATCGGACCCGGCCGACCAGGACGGCGACGAGCGGTTACGACAGGCGCGGACCCCGGCAAGGGACCTGCTCCCCCTGCTCGCGGGAGCGGCCACCACAACCGCCGGCGTGGGTGCCGTACTGGCCCTCGCCGACATCGACTCCCCCCTGCGCGCCCCCTTCACGCTCTTCTTCCTGCTCGCCGCCCCCGCCGCCGCCGTGGCGACCGCCCTGCGGAACCTGGAACCGGTCGGCCGCGTCCTCGCGTCCCTGTCGGCAGCGGTAGCTGTCAATCTTCTGGTCGCCCAGGGCATGCTCGCCGTGCACCGGTGGTCGGTCCCGGGCGGAATCGCGGCTGTGGCCGCACTCAGTTCCCTCATTCTTCTGCTGGTCCTGGTACGGCGCCTGCGCGGCCGTACGGCGAGAAGACGGGTTTCCTGACGTGGACGACGTGGACATCAGCGTGTACCGCCCCGGTGAACTGACCTCCGCCGACCGCTCGGCGTGGACGGCCTTCCAGTCCAAGGCCCACCTGCACGACACACCGGAACTCGCGAACCCGTTCCTGTCCCCGGAGTTCACGCTTGCCGTGGGCCGCTGCCGGCGCGGCGTACGGATCGCGGTCATCAGGGAGAACGGCGAACCCGCCGCGTTCTTCCCCTTCCACACCACCGCCGCGGGCGTCGGCCGGGCGATAGGTCTCGGCATCTCGGACTGCCAGGGGCTGGTCCACCGCCCCGGTTTCACCTGGGACGCCCGCGAGCTGCTGCGGGCCTGCGGCCTGTCCGTGTGGGAGTTCGACCATCTGGCGGGCGGGCAGACGCCGTTCGAGGCAGGAGCCTCCGGCACCTTCCCGTCCCCGGTCATCGACGTGGACCGCGGTTACGAGGCCTATCTGACCCAGCTGCGCGCCCAGTCACCCAAGTTCACCCGGACCACGCTCGCCAAGGAGCGCAGGCTGGGCCGCGACCACGCGGACATGCGGTACGTGCACGACGAGCGCGACCCCGAGGTGCTGAGCACGCTGATGCGCTGGAAGTCGGCGCAGTACCGCAGGACCGGCCGCAGCGACCGCTTCGCGCACGACTGGATCACCCGGCTGGCACAGCAGCTCTTCCACAGCCGTTCCGACTCGTTCGCCGGGCTCCTGTCGGTGCTCTACGCCGACGGCCGGCCGATCGCCGCGCACTTCGGACTGCGTTCCGAGCGGGTGCTGGCGTGCTGGTTCCCCGCGTACGACCCGGCGTTCTCGAAATACTCCCCCGGACTGATCCTGCATGTGCGCATGGCCGAGGCGGCCGCCGCCGACGGCATCGCCTATCTGGATCTCGGCCGGGGCCAGAAGGAATACAAGGACTCCCTGAAGACACGGGAACTCACCGTGTCCGAAGGGTGGGTTGCGCGCCGCCATCCCGTGGCGTTCGGACACCGGGCGCGACGCGCCCCCGTCCGCGCTCTGCGCAATGCGGTGCTGGGGAGGCCGGAGTTGTTCGAGCCGGCCGACAGGATGCTCAAACGGATGGGGAAGATCCGTTCGGGCGGTTGAGTAACGGCCAAAACAACAAAAACGTGAGGCCATGTTCCAGGTCTTGCCATAGCGTCTCAATCATCAATACCGTCGTACATCTCACCCGCATCGGTCCATCAGTGCATATGCGATCTAGGGGAGGGCTCAAGATCGCGACGAGGGCCCGGCGCGGGGCGCGGTAGGGGGGTGCCGTGCTCGGTGACCGCAATTGTGCCGAGCACTGCCGCGAGACCGACCCAGACAGTCGGCCAGTTATGCCAGCTCACCCGGCATGAACGGAGCTCTATTTCGGCATGCCGTGAGTGAGAAACCCCCCTTTCGAACCGGACAAAGAACCGGACCGCCCAGGGGCGGGCGGTCCACCGGACGAGAGGGACCAGACTCAATGACTTCTTTTCTGCGCCCGGCGGATTCGGAACAAGATCGGGTCAAGGATCCGATCCAGAATGCGATGCAAGGTCAGATTCAAGGTCGTATTCAGGATCAGATCACTGCCAGCACGTACCGGCCCATATCAACTCACCTGGCCATAGCGCCTCCGGTGAGCATCGTGATTCCCGCCATGAACGAGGCGGAGAATCTTCCGTTCGTCTTCAAGACGCTTCCGCAGTGGATTCACGAAGTGGTGCTCGTCGACGGGAATTCCACCGACGACACCGTGGCGGTCGCCCGTGAGCTGTGGCCCGACGTCAAGGTCGTCGGGCAGCGCGGGAAGGGCAAGGGCGACGCCCTGATCACCGGTTTCGAGGCGTGCACCGGCGACATCATCGTGATGGTCGACGCGGACGGCTCGGCCGACGGTCACGAGATCGTCAGTTACGTCTCCGCGCTGGTCTCCGGGGCCGACTTCGCGAAGGGTTCACGGTTCGCCAACGGCGGTGGCACGGACGACATGACACCGATCCGCAAGCTCGGCAACTGGGCCCTGTGCACGGTCGTCAACCGCAAGTTCGGCGCGCGCTACACCGATCTCTGCTACGGATACAACGCGTTCTGGCGGCACTGCCTGGACAAGATCGACCTCGACTGCACGGGGTTCGAGGTGGAGACCCTGATGAACATCCGGGTGGTCAAGGCGGGGCTCAAGGTCCAGGAGATACCGAGCCACGAGTACGTACGCATCCACGGCGCGAGCAATCTGCGGGCCGTGCGCGACGGGCTGCGGGTGCTCAAGGTGATCCTCAAGGAGCGCTCCAACCGGCGCTCCCTGCGTCGCCGGCCGCACGCGGTCACGCTCAACTCCGGTGCGGGAGAAACGTCTTGAACGCTCCGGACATCTCCGTGGTGATCTGTGTCTACACCGAGGACCGCTGGGAGGACATTCTCGCGGCGGTCGCCTCGGTGCGGGCGCAGTCCCGGCCCGCGCGGGAGATCCTGCTGGTCGTCGACCACAACCAGACGCTCCTGGACCGGCTGTCCAAGGAGTACGAGGAGCACGGGAAGTACAAGGAGCACGGGAAGTACAAGGAGTACGGGGAGTACGGGGAGTACGAGGAACACGAGGGGCGCGAGAGGACCGGGGAGGTGCGGGTGCTCGCCAACGCGGGCCCCCGTGGCCTGTCCGCGGGCCGCAACACCGGTATCGCCGCCTGTCGCGGTGACGTCATCGCCTTCCTCGACGACGACGCGGTGGCCGAGCGCGACTGGCTGCGCCACTTCGCCGAGGGGTACGCGGATCCGCGGGTGATGGCGGTCGGCGGCCGGACGATGCCGATCTGGGCGTCGGGCCGCCGGCCCGTCTGGTTCCCCGCGGAGTTCGACTGGGTGGTGGGCTGCACGTACAAGGGGCTGCCGCCCGGCCGGGTCCGGGTGCGCAACGTGCTCGGCGGCAACGCGTCGTTCCGCCGTACCGCCTTCGACGCGGCGGGCGGCTTCGCGACCGGTATCGGGCGCGACGGCGACAGACGTCCGCTGGGCTGCGAGGAGACGGAGCTGTGCATCCGGCTCACCCGGGCCCGGCCGGACGCCGTCCTGCTGATCGACGACCGGGCGGTGATCCACCACCGGGTGCCGAAGGCACGCGAGCACTTCGCGTACTTCCGCACCCGTACGTACGCCGAAGGTCTGTCCAAGGCCCTGGTCGCCCGGAGCGTCGGCGCGGGCAAGGGGCTTGAGTCGGAGCGCCGCTACACCACGCGCGTCCTGCCCGCCGGGGTCGCGCGCGGGTTGCGCGACGCCCTGTTCGCGCGCCCCGGGGGCGCGGGCCGGGCCGCCGCCATCGTCGCCGGGGTGGTGACGGCGGCGGGCGGGTACGCCCTCGGGAGCGTCCGGGCGCGCAGGGGTGGAACCACGTTCGCGGCGCTCCCGATCGAGCGGAACAGCCGGACCGGGGGCACCGACGCGATCGAGCGGACCGAGGGGGCCGAGCCATGAGTGGATCACCCGAGCCGCGCGTGCCGATCCTCATGTACCACGCGGTGGCGAAGGCACCGAACGACGCCACCCGCGCGCTGTCCGTGACACCCGAGGCGTTCGCCGAACAGATGGCGCTGCTGCGCGGCTCGGGCTTCACCCCGGTCGACACCGCGCTGCTCGCCGAGTGCTGGCGCGACTCGGCGCCACTGCCGGAACGCCCCGTGCTGATCACCTTCGACGACGGCTACGAGGGCGTGCACCGGCACGCCCTGCCCGTGCTCGCCCGGCACGGCTTCGCGGCCACGCTGTTCGTGTCGACCGGCTGGCTGCGCGGGGAGTACGACACCGGGGGCGGCCTGGACGTCATGCTCGACTGGGACCAGGTGCGCGAACTGGCCTCCGCCGGGGTCGAGATCGGCGGCCACAGCCATACGCATCCGCAGCTGGACCAGCTGCCCGACGACGCGCTGCGCTACGAGCTGCGGCACTGCCGGGAGATCATCGCCGCCGAACTGGGCGTGCTCCCGGCGTCGTTCGCGTACCCGTACGGCTACTCCAGCCGCCGGGTGCGCCGGGCCGTGCGCGAGGCGGGCTTCACCCAGTCGCTCGCCGTGGGCAACGCTCTCGCGCGCCGCCGCCAGGGACCGTACGCGCTGCGGCGGGTCACCGTGCGCCGCAGCACCGGGATCGGGGAGTTCGAGCGGCTCGTCGAGGGCCGCGCGATCACCCGTATCTTCGCCAGGGACCGTGCCCTCACCAAGGGGTACTCCATGGTCCGCAGAGCACGACAGGTTCGCCGGAAGGCCATCCGTTCCCGTGTCTGACACGACCACGGCCGAAGCCGACACCCCCGTACCCGATCCACCCGAGCGGTCCGGGCGGCGTTTGCGCCTGCCCCGGCTGGGTCCGTCGCCCGGCGGCAGCCAGCTGTTCCGGAACGCCTACGCCCTGATGCTGAACACCGGTATCTCGGCCGTCCTCGGGCTCGGCTTCTGGCTGGCCGCCGCCCGCTACTACTCCGAGTCCGCGGTCGGCCAGGGCTCCGCCGCGATCGCCGCGATGAAACTCCTCGCGGGCCTCACGGCGGTGACGCTCACGGGCGCCCTGGCCCGGTTCATCCCGGTGGCGGGCCGCGGCACCGGTCGGCTCATCTTCCGTACCTACGCGGGCAGTTCGGTGGTCGTGGCGCTGGCCGCGGGCGTCTTCCTGCTCACGCTGGGGCTCTGGGGATCCTCGTACCGCTTCCTGCACGACCCGCTCATCGGGATCTGTTTCGTCCTGTCGGTCGTCGCCTGGTCGGTGCTGACCCTCCAGGACGGTGTGCTGACCGGGCTGCGCAGCGCCCTGTGGGTGCCCGTCGGCAACACCGTGTTCTCGGCGGTCAAGCTCGCGCTGCTCGTGGCGTTCGCGTCGGCGATCCCGACCATGGGTGTCTTCGTGTCGTGGGTCGCGGCCATCGCGGTGTCCGTGCTGCCGCTGGGCTGGCTGGTGTTCCGGCGGCTGGTCCCCCGGCATGTGGAGGCGACCGCCGAGGGCGCCGAGCCGCCCACCCTGCGGGAGATCGGGCGGTTCCTGGCCGGCGACTACACGGGCTCGCTGTTCTCGCTCGCCGTCGTCTACCTCGTCCCGGTGATCGTGGCCTCGCAGGTGAGTTCCGCCGACAACGCGTACTTCTACATCACCACCACCATCGGCGGCACGATCAACCTGCTCGCCATCAACATGGGTGCCTCGCTGACCGTCGAGGGCTCGCACGACCCGGCACGGCTCGCCGCGAACACCCGGGCGGCGCTGCGCCGGATGGCACGGATCATGCTGCCGGTGGCCGGGGTGCTGTTCTTCGGAGCGCCCTGGATCCTCGGCGTGTTCGGCCAGGGGTACGCGGACGCGGCGACGCCGCTGCTGCGCTGGTTCGCGGTCGGCGCGGTGCTGCGGGTCGTCATGGAGACGTACTTCGCGGTGCTGCGCGCCCAGAGCCGCACCTCCGGACTCGCCTGGCTGCAGGGCCTGTTGTGCGTCCTGGTCCTCGGGCTGACGGTGATCCTGCTGCCCCGCATGGGACTGACCGGCGCGGGTGTCGCGGAGATCTCCAGTCTCGCGGTGATCGTGCTGCTCGCCGCTCCCCGCCTCTACCGGATCGTCATGACCGCGCAGCCCGGGGAAGCCGGCGGGGACGCGGCGCCCGACGGAGATCTGGCGGACCTGGGCGCCCGCGAGGTGCCCGGCCCGCAGGAGGAGGGGCCGGGGAAGGACGGGGCACGCAAGGACGGGCCGAGGAAGGGCCGCGGTCCGGCCTGGGCGCAGCGCCTGGACACGGACACGCTGGCGCTCGGTGTCCAGCTCGACTTCGACCACCTGGAGCGACGGCCGGACGTACGACCCGGTCCCGGGACACCGCCCGCCGGGATACCCGCGGTCGACCGGCCGGACCGCCCGCGGGGACCCCGGCCGGACCACCGGCCGACCTGGGCGCTGCGGACTCCGCAGACTCCCCCGCAACAGCTCCCCGCCTCACGGCTGGAGTTGGGCCTGCCCGTCGAACGGCGGGAACCGGGCTCGGAGACGTCCCTCAGCCCGTCCGAGATCGAGGTGGACGCCCCCTTCGACCCACCGGTCGGCGGCGTTCCCGAGGAAGTGGACGGCGTACGGGAGGCAGGCGCGTCCGGCACGGGCGGCGCGTCCGGAGCCGTACGGGAGGCGGACGGGCCCGGACCGGCGGAGCCGCCGGCCGCCGGATGGCAGCGGCTGCGGCCGACCCGGCTCGGGGTGCTGCTCGGTTCTCTGCTGACGGCCGCGCTCGTCCTGTACTGGGTGCCGGCGTCGGAGCTCGGGGAGCGCGATCTCGACCGGATGGGCGGGCTCGGTCTGATCTCCGTCCTGCCCACGGCGACCCTGGCCGGGGCCGGACTGCTGGTCCTGGTGTTCGCCTCGCTGCTGTGGCTCGGGCGCGAGCACAAGGCACTGCTCATGGTCACCCTGCTGGCCACCGTGGTGTCCCTGCACGCGCTGCCCGCCGTGATCGAGACCGAGCCGCGGTTCGCGACGGCCTGGCAGCACCTCGGCTTCATCGACTACATCGACCGGACCGGCTCGGCCGTACCCGACCTGGACGCCCGCTGGAGCTGGCCGGGCTTCTTCGCGGCAGCCGCCTTCCTCTCGAAGGCCTGCGGGATCGACGACCTCACCGAGGTCATCCGCTGGTGGCCGACCGCCATGCAACTCCTGTACCTGGCACCGCTGTTCCTGCTCGTACGCCATATGCGGGCGAGCTGGCGCGCCCAGTGGACCGGCATCTGGATCTTCGTGCTCAGCGGCTGGGTGGGCCAGGACTACTTCTCCCCGCAGGGCTTCACCTACCTCCTCTACCTCGTCTTCGTGGCGATCCTCCTGGTGTGGTTCCGGGCGCCACGGGTGCTGTGGACGAGGATGCGGCCCGGCGAACTGGAGGTCGAGCCGACCGGCCGGCGCGAACGGGCCGTGCTGCTCATGGTGCTGATCGGTCTGTTCATGGCGACCGTGCCGGCCCACCAGCTGACGCCGTTCGTGATGCTGGGCGTCCTCGCGGTCCTCGTCCTGGCCGGCCGCTCAGAACTGCGGGGGCTGCCGATCCTGTTCGCCGTCGTGGTCAGCGTATGGATCGGCTTCCTCGCCGAGCCGTACTGGTCGGGGCACTTCGGCGAACTGTTCGGTGGCGTCGGCGGGGTCGGCGACAACGTCTCGTCCTCGGTCTCCGGCCGTATCGGGGAGGGCAGTTCGTCCCACACACTCGTCCTCTACGCACGCGTGGCACTGGCCGGCGGTGTGCTCGCGCTCGCCTGCTGGGGCTGGTGGCGCCGACGCGACCACAAGTACCGCGAACGGTCGCTGCTCGTCCTCACCTTCGTCCCGTTCCTCGGCTTCGGCCTGCAGTCGTACGGCGGCGAGATGGCACTGCGCGTCTTCATGTTCGCGCTGCCGGGCGCGGCCCTGCTCGCCGGCCTCGCGCTCTTCCCGCGGACCGGCGTCACCGCGGACGAACGGGACAAGGACCGGGTGAGCCTCGCGCCGCTCGCCGCGCTGATGGCGGGCCTCGTCCTGATGGGCGGCTTCCTCGTGGCCCGCTGGGGCAACGAGCCCTTCGAGCGGATCAGGCCGGGCGAGGTCGCCGCGATGGAGTACGTGTACGCCCACGACAGGCCCACGACACGGGTGCTGTGGCTGAGCAACGACACGGTGAACAACGTGACGCCCGCGATGCCGTGGGGCACCCGGGACATGGAGAAGGTGAACTACGTACCGACGCTCGCGCCCGCCGATCCCGTGCTGGTGTCGAGCCTGGTCAAGTCGCTCAAGGACGCGGGCCCGAACTCGTACCTCATGATCAACCGTAGCCAGGTGACCTATCTGCAGCTGGACATCGGCTACTCGAAGACGTACGAGTACCGGCTCATCCGCAACCTCGACGCGCGGCAGGAGCTGCGCAAGGTCTTTGTGAACGAGGACGTGTCCCTGTACGCGCTGCGGCAGCAGCCGAGCGGCAAGGTCGCCAAGGCCGACCCCGGCCCGATCGGTCCGCAGGTGACCTGGACGCCGTGGTCGGTGGTCGGCGCGCTCGCGGCGGTCGCACTGATCGCGCTGCTCGCGACGCGGGAGGTAGTGCGGGTGGCCGCACGCCCGAGCGTGCGGCAGCACCTGTGGCTGCAGGCGACGTTCTGGTTCTCGCTGCCCCTACTGGCCCTGCTGCTGGCGTCCTTGATCCAGAGGTTCCTGACGATGGCCTGAGCCACCGTTGGGGGCGCGGGGCTTTTAGGGGCGCGGGGAACTGCGCAGTCTTTTGGCTTTTAGGGGCGCGGGGAACTGCGCAGTCTTTGGTTTTTAGGGGCGCGGGGAACTGCGCGACAAGCCCCCACCGGCCCGCAGCCGACACACGACCCGCCCCGCCCCCACCGGCTACCCGCTACCGGCGAACCCACTTCACTTCATACGCGCCCATGTCGAACCGCTTCCCATCGACCCGCGCACTGATCGCGCGCCCGAGCGTGTTCACCACAAGAACAACCCGCTCGGACGCAAGCACCCGCACATTGGGCCGGTCGTCCGCCGCGACAGCCACCGACTCGTACCCCGTCCCGGGAGGGAACTCCGCCCCGAACCGGGAGAGAAGGCCGAGCATCGGCAACGGCTCACCCCCCGAGGAGCGGTCCGTGGGCGTCCACAGACACCCCGCGCACCCGCCCCCGCCCCCCTTCTCCGTCTCCGGATTCCAGTAGAAGCCGGACGTGGCCCCGCCCCGCACCATGGCGATCAACGCGGCCGCGTGCACGGCGACCCGGTGCGACTCGGACCACCCGTCCCGTACGTCGTCGCGGTCCGCCGGCTCCACGTAGTACTCGGCCCACCACAGGGGCAGCTCACCGGTCCGCGACCGGACCCACCGGCTCACGGCCGTGAACTTCCCGGTCGCCGCGAACTCGTCCGGCAGCAGCTCGTCGTCCCGGGTGTAACTGGATCCGTCGACGACGACGAAATCCGCGCCCGCCTTGTGCTTGTTCCAGTAGTCGAAGGCGTCGAGCACCCGTTGGTCCAGCGCGCCCCAACTGCCCCTGACCGTGGGCGAGGCGTCCTCCTTCTGGCGGGGGTCGAGACTGTCCATCACCAGGTAGGGGCCGCCGACCTCGATGTCCTTGTCGACCTTCTTCAGCGCCTTGTAGACGAGGTTGTACAACTCCGTGTAGCCCTCGTAGTCCCAGCGGGCCGCGGAGTCGTTCCAGAAACCCTTGAACTCGTTCCACACGATGAAGTGGCGTACGTCCGGATAACGCCTGGCGACGGTCGCGGCGAGTGCGGCGTAGTCCTTGTAGTGGGCGCGGTCCGGAGCGGTCTCCAGGGCCGCCTGGCTCCAGTCGGTCCGGTCGGAGCCGCCTTCGCCGCCCTTCATCCAGTCCGGCGCGCAGCACAGCGTGACGACCGGCGTGCCGCCCGTCCCGCGGACGAAGTCGATCCGGCGGTCCATCGCCTCGAAGTCGTAACGCCCCTTCACCGGCTCGGGGTTGTCGGCGCCCCAGCCCATGATGTGCTGGATCTGCGGCGGGGACTCCTCACCCAGACGCTCCTCCACGCGCTTCGTGGCCGCCGCGCTGCCCTCGTCGGCGCTGTACTGGGTGTGGGTGAACCCCCAGCCCACTTCCGGTTTCGGCGCCGGGGCCACGGACGGCGTGCCGTGCACCTTGCCGCCGTCGCGGGTCGTGCCCGCCTCGCTCCCCGCGCTTCCCGGCAGGGTGTGGATCAGAGTCAGGACCAGGGCCAGAGCGGCCACACCCACGCCGAGCAGAGCGGTGAAGCGCCACCGCCGAGCCCCCGAATTCCACCCATGACGTGCCATCAAGGACAACAGTAACCGCGCGTGTCAGCGGCGGAACAGCTTCCGGAACACCACAGCCCTGTAACAGGACAGCGCCCGGGCCCGCCCGCGGGCGCCCGTGGTCCCCGTCGGGGGCGCCCGTGGACGCAACGCGGAAACCGGATGCACGGGGCGTCCGGGTGACGGATCATGTCGGCATGTCTGCCAACCCGCACGACGCGCTGCCGATCCGGCTCAACGTCGACGACAGCGACTCACCGTCGGACGTCGTCGACGCGCTGTTCCTCGGCCGCTTCGCGACGGGCGAGCAGCCGCACTCGCACTCGGCGAACATCGACCGCGTACGGTCCGGGGTCTCCCTCCTCCCGCCGGGCGCCCGGGTGTTGCGGTCCGCCCGCGACGACGACCGCAGCGCGACCCTCGCGGAGGGCGACGGCTGGACGCTGCTCGTGTCGCGCTGGAACCGCGGCGCCGACGTGACGGTCACCGCGACCAGCGAGGAACTGGCCGAGAAGGTCCTCGGCCAGGCGACGGACGGCGCGGCCGACGAGCCCGAACCCCAGCCGGAGAACGTGACCATGGGGTTCTGGTACGTGTCCCCGCGGCGCGGCCCGCACCGCACGACCCGGCAGATCTCGGCGGGTACGTGGGAGGAGGTGCGCGGCAACTACACGGCGCCGGTGGCGGACGCCATGGACGGCCTGATGAAGACCACGCCCGAGGACATCGCGGGCCGGCTGCTGTTGCTGCACGGTCCGCCGGGCACGGGCAAGACGTCGGCGCTGCGTACGCTGGCGCGTTCGTGGCGGGACTGGTGCCAGGTGGACTGCGTCCTCGACCCGGAGCGCCTGTTCTCCGACGTCGGCTATCTGATGGACATCGCCATCGGTGAGGAGGACGGCTCGGGGAAGGGGCGCTGGCGGCTGCTCCTCCTTGAGGACTGCGACGAACTGATCCGCGGCGAGGCCAAGCACACGGCGGGTCAGGCGCTCTCGCGACTGCTCAACCTCACGGACGGACTGCTGGGCCAGGGCCGCAACGTCCTGGTGGGCGTCACGACCAACGAGGACCTGGAGCGCCTGCACCCCGCGGTGGTACGTCCCGGCCGCTGCCTCGCCCGTATCGAGGTCGGCCCGCTGACCCGCCGGGAGTCCACGGCCTGGCTGGGCACGGACGAGGGCGTGGGCCGAGACGGCGCGACCCTGGCGGAGCTGTACGCCCTGCGCAGAGGCACGACCCCGACATCGGTCCCCGACCAACGCCCCGAAACGGAGGCAGGCTTGTACCTCTGACCGACCTGCCAGCCGCCGGCACCGCTTCGTCCCCGCCGCTCACCTCCGCCGCGACGGCGGGCAACCACCGCGGCGCATCCCGGCGGTGCCGAACCCACCCCCGCCCGCTCTGTGCAGGCCACCGGCCACCGTCCGCCGCCCGGGACCCGGCCGCGGCGGGCGGCCGGGCAGGCCGGGTGGCCGGGCAGGCCGGGTGGCCGGGCAGGCCGGGTGGCCGGGCGGGGCGGGCCCGGTGGGACGACGTCCGCGCCGCACCCGTCAGCCGGACTCCCCATACGCCGCGCGCAGCGCATCCCGTACCGCGGCGAGCGCGGCGGCCTCGGACAGCCCGAGCCGCCGCACGCGCTCGGCATAGGCCTGCGCGTCGGACGCGGCCGTACGGTCGGCGGCCGAACCCGCGGCGGCGACCAGCGTCCCGTTGCGCCCCCGCGTCTCGATGACCCCGTCGGCCTCAAGCGCCCGGTACGCCTTGGCGACCGTGTTGGCGGCGAGACCGAGCTCCTCGGCCAGCCCCCTCACGGTGGGCAGCCGGTACCCCACCGGCAGCACCCCGGCCCTCGCCTGCTCGGAGATCTGGGCGCGCACCTGCTCATAGGGCGCGACCCCCGTACCGTCCTTGATGTCGATCTTCAACGTCACCCGCTGATTGTCCCGCACCCGCCGGAAAATGAGAGGCGGCCTGCCGCACCCCGCGCGTAGCGTGCGCTTCCATGACTGTGATCGTCCGCGACCTCCGCACCGAGGATGCCGAGGACGCCGAAGGCTTCTCGCACATCCGGCGTCTGGCCCTCCCTTACATGCTCTCCACTCCGGAGTCCGTGCTCCACGACGTCACACACGCCCACCCCGACGCGCATGTCCGGCCGCTGGTCGCCGAGGAGGACGGCGAACTCATCGGCACGGCCCACACGGGCGTCGTGTACGACAGCCCGCAGCCGGGCCAGGCCTATCTGAACGTGTACGTGCACCCGGAGCGCCGGGGCCGCGGCGCCGGCGCGCTGCTCGTACGGACCGCGGAGGAGCATCTCGCCGAGGTGTCCGCGACGAAGCTGTTCGCCTGGGTCCTCGACGAGCCCGCGAACCGTTCCTTCGCCGAGCGGCGCGGCTACCGCGCGAGCCGCTCCGCGCACTTCCTCCGTCTCGACCTGGCGCACAGCCCCCTGCCCCCGCGCCCGGAGGCGCCCGCGGGCGTGGAGCTGCGCACGGCCGCGGACTTCGCCAACGACCCGCGCCCCCTGTTCGCACTGGACGCGGAGACGCTCGCGGACGAACCGAGCGACATCGACCACGAGTTCACCGACTACGAGGCGTGGCTGAAGGAGACCTGGCACCACCCCCTTCTCAGCCATGAGCTGACCTCCGTCGCGGTCGTCGACGGCCGGCCCGCCGCGTTCAGTGCCGCCCGCACCGACGGGGGAACGCGCTACGGCACGGTGATGACCGGTACGGCCCGCGCCCACCGCGGTCGCGGTCTCGCCAAACTCGCCAAGGCCGACTCCCTGCACCGCGCCCGCGCCGCCGGCTTCACGGAGGCGTTCACGGGCAACGACTCGGGCAACGGCCCGATGCTCGCGATCAACAAGTGGTTCGGCTACGAGGTCTGCGCCACGGAGGTACAGCATGTCCGCGAACTCGGCTGAGCCCTCGCCCCGTCGGGCCGTGGACATCGTCCTGGTCAAGGCCGGCCGTACGAAGATCCGGTACCCGGCCGACCTGCTCCACGACGACGGGACGCACGTCGTCGTCCGCGCGGCCTGGGCGGGAGCGGGCGTCCGCGACTTCGGCTTCGTACGCTTCGAGCCCGGTGACGTCTTCACCGAGCACTACTGGCGCGACCGCTGGTACGCGGTGAAGGAGGTCAGGACCGCCGAGGGCGCGCTCAAGGGCTGGTACTGCGACATCACCCGCCCGGCCGAGGTCGTCCCGGCCGACGGCACCCCGGGGGAGGTGGTCTGCGAGGATCTCGACCTGGACCTGTGGCGCTCCGCCGACGGCGGGACCGTACTGCGCCTCGACGAGGACGAGTTCGCGGCGAGCGGCCTGGAGACCACGGACCCACGAGCGGCGTCCGCGGCCTGGGCGGCCCTGGACGAACTCGAACTCCGCGCCCGCGAAGGCGACTTCGAAGCGCTGCTGACCTAGCGCTGCAGCCATGCGGTCCTCCCCCGGCGTCTCACGGCACAGCGATCACCGCGTACCGCTCGTCCCCGACCTCCCGGCCCCACAGCCGGGGGTCGTCCGACAGCCGTTCCACGCGCACGTCCTCCGCGAGGGGCGCGAGCAGAGCGGTCAGCCGGTCGGCGGGTATGCCGACCGGGCTCACCGTCCCCCAGACGCCCTCGACGAGGACGAGCCGTCCGCCGGGGCGCAGCAGCCCGCGCCAGTGCCGCAGGACGCGGCCGGGCTCGGGCAGCGTCCACAGCACATGGCGGACGAGGACGGCGTCGAACCGCTGCTCCCCGACGGGCGGGGCCGCCGCGTCACCGGCCAGGAACGCGGCGTCGCGCCCGGCCAGTTTGGCGCGGGCGAGTGCGACCATGCGGGGCGAGAGGTCGACGCCGGTGACCCGGTGCCGCGCCTCGGACGCGAGGAGCGACAGGCTGCCCGTGCCGCAGCCGAGATCGAGCACGTCGGAGGGGCCGCGGGGCAGCCAGCCGCGCAGTCTGGCCGCCCACGCCTCGCGCACGGCGGGATCCCGCAGTCCGTGGTCCGGCTCGTCGTCGAAGGTGTCGGCCGCCACGTCCCAGTCGATGCCGGACCGCTTTCCACCAGTGCTGTTACCAGTGCTGTCACTCGTCATGCACCCAGAGTGGCACCCGCCACTGACAACGGGCCGGCGCCCAGTTCGGGCCTCCCCCGTACCCCGTCCTTCGTACAAACCGACAAGATGTCCGACATGTGGACTCATTGATGAAACGTGACAGCCGCCACTGACAAGCGGCCACCGATGAGTCACCCTCCCGGAAATGGTCTGACTCCGTGAGAACGCGGTACTCGGCAGACCAGCCGCAGGGAGGCCCCTATGCGCCGCATGTCCATGCAGAAGCCCCTGAAGAAGTCGGATTCCCGTCGCGTACGGGAAGAGGCCGACCAGCGCCCGGCCGAGCGCCCGGAAATCCGGAAGGACATCCATCGCACCTGGTGGCCGGACGGGTGAGCACCCCCGGGGCGGAACGCCGCCCGGGCCAGGTCAGTGGCGGTCAGGGTGCGAGCCGCTTGCGGTAGTGGAGCCGGTCGTAGGGGCCGTCCACGCGGCGCTCGACGAGTTCGTACCCGTACCGGGGGTAGAGCTTCTGGTTCTCCCACATCAGCGCATGGGTGTAGAGCCTGACCTCGGGCAGCGCGAGCGCCCGCGCGTGCGCGTCCACGAAGGCGAGCAGCCGCCGCCCCACGCCCTGACCACGGGCGTCCGGGTGGACGGCGACGCTGTCGAGGAACAGATGGTCCTCATGCGCCTCCACCACCACGAGCCCGGTCACCGGCTCCCCCAGGACGAACACCCTCCCCGCGGCGATCCCGGCCGCGTGGTCCGCCCGCATGGGCTGCGGCACGACCCCGATCCGCTCGACGTAGGGGCCGTACGCCGCATCGGTCACGGCCCGCACGGCGGCCACATCCGCGAGGACGGCCGGCCGGATCCCCGACTCCCGCGCACTGTCTTCCATGCCCGGAACGGTACCTACCTGAGCCCAGTCTCAGCACTCCCTTAACGGCACCATAAGGATCGCCTCCACCCGCTCCCAGCAGGCGATTCCGCGGTTTCGAGGGGCTAGCTTGCTGATCGCCCCCAGGCATCACAGGCACCCCCCAGATCCGTTTCGAGGAGTACCCCCATGCCCGCTCGCCACCAGGCCGCCGTCCGTATCGCCACCGTCGTCGCGGTCGGCGTCGCCCCGCTCGCCCTGACCGCGCTCGCCGCCGCTCCCGCCGCCGCCCACGGCTCGATGACGGACCCGGTGAGCCGGGTCGCGGGCTGCTTCGCGGAGGGGCCGGAGAACCCGAAGTCCGCCGCCTGCAAGGCGGCGGTCGCGGCCGGCGGCACGCAGGCCCTCTACGACTGGAACGGCGTCAACATCGCCAACGCCGCCGGGAAGTCGAAGCAGATCATCCCCGACGGGAAGCTGTGCAGCGCGGCCAACGACAAGTTCAAGGGGCTCGACCTGGCCCGCGCCGACTGGCCCGCCACCCAGTTGACCTCGGGCAACCGCACCTTCCGCTACAAGGGGACCGCCCCGCACAAGGGGTCGTTCGAGCTGTACGTCACCAAGGACGGGTACGACCCGACGAAGCCGCTGAAGTGGTCGGACCTGGAGGCGAAGCCGTTCCTCAAGGTCACCGACCCGAAGCTGGAGAACGGCGACTACGTCTTCAGCGGGGTCGTCCCGGTCAAGTCGGGCCGCCACCTCATCTACTCGATCTGGCAGCGCTCCGATTCCCCCGAGGCCTTCTACACCTGCTCGGACGTCGTCTTCGGCGAGGGCGGCGCGGGTGCGGAGGCCTCCGCGGCCCCGGCCGCGTCGGCGCCGTCCGACGAGGAGATCGCGGACGGCGCGGACGAGTCGTCCGTGGAGCACGGTGGGCACGGCGACGACGACCCGAAGACCCAGGCGTCGGTCACGGCCGCCGCGGGCACGAAGTCGGATCCGGACTCCGGGAGCGACGTCAGCGACTCCGGGGCCGAGGAGACGGCCGGAGCGGCCGAGGCGGCCGAGGCCGGCGACGGGTCCGGGAACGGGGCCGAACCCGCCGGTGCGTCGGCGAACCTCGCCGAGACCGGGGGGTCCGACTCGACCGCGTACCTCGCGGTGGGTGGGGCGGCGGCGCTGGCGGTCGGCGCGGCGGCGATGTTCGCATCCGTCCGCCGCCGCGCCGGCGTCCGCCGGTAGGTAGGCACCGTGGGGGTTGAGCGGTACGGGAACTGCGGACCGGCCGTGGCTGGGCGCGCAGTTCCCCGCGCCCCTTCGGGGCGCTAGCTGATCGCTGACAGGCAGGTGGTGGGGGTGGCTCGGGGCGGGTCCAGGGCGTTGGCCACCTCGTGGAAGGCGATGCGGTCGGTGAGTCCGATCGCCGCGTGCTCGGAGAGGTCGAGCGCGCACAGGTCCTGGATCAGGATGTTGCGTACGTTCGGGCCGTCGAGGAACTGCGAGCGGTAGGGCGTGACGACCTCGTCGTACCGGGTGGCGATGACCGTGTACCGGACACCCGGCACGGTGTCGCCGCCGGCGTTGAGCCGGGTGAGGAACGCGGAGCCGGCGATCTGGTCGGCGAGGGCCGGGGTGGCCGCCGAGAGTACCTCGCTCGCGCCGGGGAAGTGCGTGACCAGCTTGGCCAGGCCGTTCAGGGTGGTGCCGTGGTTGTCGGGGGCGATACCGACGAGGGCGTTCACCTTGGCGGCGCCGCCGAGGAACTTCAGGTAGTGGCGTGGCATCATGCCGCCCTGCGAGTGGCCGACGAGATCCGCCTTCGCCGCCCCGGTCGCGGCGAGCACCTTGTCGACGAAGGCCTTCAGCTGCTCCGCCGACTTGTCGATGGGGCCGAGTCCGTGGACGAGCGGGACGCCGGGGAGCTGCCCGTAGTCGAGGGCGTAGACGCAGTAGTCGCGGGCGACCAGGTAGGGCGCGAGGCCCAGCCAGTTGTCGACGGAGTTGGCGAAGGTGCCGTGGACGAGGACGACGGGGCGCGGGTGGGCGGCGGACGGCTTGCAGGAGTAGTCGTTCCAGCCCCTGCTGGTCGCGGTCGCGGCCCGGTCGGTGCCGGCGGCGGTGGCCGTGGTGGCGGGGACGATCGTGACCACCGCGGTCAGCAGCAGCGCCGACAGGGGTCTGAGCAGGTGCTTCCAGGGCAGCATCGGGTGATCTCCTTGCGGCTCAAGGGAGTGACGAGGCCATACGCCCTGTGATCCGGATCACGAGGATGCTGTTCTTTTTTCAAGTTACGGGCGAGTAGTAAACGTGTGAAGTTACGCGTCGGTAAAAACTTCCAGTGGTAACCGGGAGCACTGACACGTGCCGTTGAACCGTCACCAGGCGGGCCTGATGGGACCGTAGGGCGCAATGCGCGACAAATGATCGCGCAACGCCCGCATTTCACCCTCCCCGATTAGTTCGACCCACGACCGAACACTCCTGGGCCGACCGATCGAGGGGCCGCCCGAAGGGCGCCCCGACAGGGGCGCGGGGAACTGCGCGGCCCACCCCCGCAAACCCGCACCCTCCGAACGACCGGCACCCCCTGCCCCGCTCCCCGCGGAGCGTCACGCCGCAAGCGCACCCGGAACCACCGCCCCCGCCCCGAACTTCTCCCGCACCCGGTCCGCCACCTCCTCAAGGCGCCGCACCTTCTCGTCCACCGGGTCGAACGTGAGCTGGTGGGAGGCCTGGTCGGCGGGGTCGAGCCCCTCGGCCCGCAGCGCCACGCCACGGACCCGGGCCCGCTGCAGCCCGAGCGCCTCGTACATGCGGTACGCGGCATCGGTGAGCGCGGAGGAGTGCGCGGTCGGCTCGGGGAGCGTACGGCTGCGGGTCGTCGTCGAGCGGTCGGCGTAGCGGACGGTGAGGGTGAGCGTGCGGCACACCTTCTCCAGGGCCCGCAGCCGCGAGCCCAGTTCCCCGGCGGCGGAGAGCAGCGCGCGCCGGTGCTGCGCGGGGTCCAACTCGTCGCGCTGGAAGGGCCGTTCGGCGGCGAGCGACCGGGAGACGGCGTTCGGTACGACTCGGCCGCGGTCGATGCCCCGCGCCATCTCGTGCAGTTCGCGGCCGGTACGGGCACCGGTGAGCCGTTGCAGGGTGGACAGCGGCGCGGCGGCCACCTTGCCGATGCTGTCGAGGCCGTACTCGCACAGGGTGCGGGCGGTGGCCTTACCGACTCCGGGCAGCGCGCGCACGGGCCGCTCCGCCAGGAACCGTGTGAGGGCGCGGGGGCCTTCGGGGACCACCCGGATCTCCCCGGGGGCGGCTTCCCGCAGGGCCATCCGCGCGAACATCGGGCCGGGGCCCGCCCCGATCGCGCAGTCGACGCCGTGCCAGGCGAGTGCCCGTACCCGGATCAGCGAGGCCAGTTCGACGACGTCCCGCCGGAAGTACCGTTCGGCGCCCCGCAGATCGGCCAGCGCCCCGTCGGGCGGCAGCGCCTCGACGACGGGGGTGAACTCCTCCACCGTGCCGAGGAGCCCGGGCAGGGCGGCCTCGTACATCGGCGGCAGGTGGAAACGTACGCAGAGAATGGTCATCCCGCACTCCCCGGGCTCTGGTGCCACAGTTTCTTTCCGCTCGCGGGCCCCTCGCCCGCCGGGCGCAGATCCGCCCACGGATGCATTTCGTATCCCGTGGGCAACTGGATTCGACGGCCGCCCGTCGGATCTCCCGAACCCCGGGAACCGGCCTCGGCCCCAGGCTCGCCCTCAGCACCTTCCCCGGGCCCTCCCTGCGGCTCGGCCAGTCTCATCGCCACTCCGTCCAGCCCCTCCTCGTGCCGCAGTTCCGCCAGGTCGGCGAGGTTCCAGGCGGCTGCCCCGACGACGCTGAGGCTGCGCGGGCCGCGCCGCTGCACCACGCCGCGTACGAGCAGGAGCCAGGAGTGGAAGACGGTGTGCGCGCACGTGTCGTGGGAGTCGTCGAAGAAGGCGAGGTCGAGCAGGCCCGTACCGTCGTCCAGGGTGGTGAAGATGACCCGCTTGCCGGAGCGGATCGGCGGTGTCTGGGTGGCCGCCTTGGCGCCCGCGACCAGTACCGTCTCGCCGTGCTTGGCCGCCCGCAGCCGGCGGGCCGTGACGACGCCCAGCTCGTCCAGGAATGTCCGGTGGTCGTCCATCAGATTGCGTGAGGCGTCCATGGAGAGCACGCCCAGTTCGGCGCTGAGCCGTTCCGCCGAGGAGAGGTCGGGCAGCCCGGCCGACGCGGTCTGCTGCCCTCCGTTCAGCGGGAGTTGGGAACCTCCGGCACCGCCGGCGCCGCGCGCGCCCCGGTGCAGCTCGGTCAAGTGGAGCTGCAGATCACGGCGGTTGGCGCCGAAGGTGTCCAGCGCGCCCACCTGCGCGAGCCGTCCGGCCAGCGGGCGGCTCGGCCGGGCCCGTTCCCAGAAGTCGAGCAACGAGGTGTACGGCTGCCCCTGCTCGATCCGGGCCGCCTCGGCCTCGCTGATCCCGTGCACGTCGGAGAGCGCGAGCCGCACTCCCCAGGTCCCCTCCGAGTCCCGTACCCCTTCAGGGGATTCAGACACCAGTTCGATACTGTGTGCGGCCGACGACCGGTTCACGTCCAGCGGCAGGATCGGCACCCCCCGCCGCCGCGCGTCCGCGAGCAGCAGCCGCTTCGGATACATCCCGGGGTCGTGCGTGAGCAGCCCCGCGTAGAAGGCGGCCGGGTGGTGCGCCTTCAGCCACGCCGACTGATAGGTCGGTATGGCGAACGCGACCGCGTGCGCCTTGCAGAAGCCGTACGCCCCGAAGGCCTCGACGATCTCCCAGGTACGGGTGATCGTCTGGGCGTCGTACCCCCGCGAGGCCGCGTGCTGCGCGAACCAGAAGCGGATCCGGCCCTGCGACTCGGGGTCGGACAGCCCGCGCCGCACCCGGTCCGCCTCGCCCCGCCCGCAGCCGGTCATGATGTCGACGATGTCGATGACCTGCTCGTGGAAGACCACCACCCCGTACGTGCTCTTCAGCGGCTTCTCCAGATCGGGGTGCGGGTAGCGGACCGGCGCGCGGCCGTGCCGTGCCTCGATGAACGGCCGCACCATGTCGGCCGCGACCGGCCCGGGGCGGAAGAGGGAGATGTCGACGACGAGGTCGTGGAAGGTCGAGGGCTGGAGCCTGCCGACCAGGTCCCGCTGTCCCGGCGACTCGATCTGGAAGCAGCCCAGCGTCTCCGTGGACCGGATGAGCCGGTACGTCTGCGGGTCGCCCTCCCCGACGGCGACGGCGTCCAGGTCGACCTCGTCGCCCGTCGCCCGTTTCACCTCGGCCACCGCGTGCGCCATCGCGGACTGCATCCGCACACCCAGTACGTCGAGTTTGAGCAGCCCGAGGTCCTCGACGTCCTCCTTGTCGAACTGCGCCATGGGGAGCCCTTCGCCGCTGGTCGGCACGACCGGCGTACGGGCGAGGAGCGAGGCGTCGGACAGGAGGACCCCGCACGGGTGCATGGCGACGCCGCGCGGCAGGGCGTCCAGTGACTCCACCAGTTCCCACAGCCGCCCGTACTTCGACCCTTTCCGCGCGGACTCCTCGGCCAGGGAACGGAGTTCGGGCAGCTCCGCCAGCGCCGCGCGGGCGTCGCGGGCGCGGATGTGCGGGAAGGACTTGGCGATACGGTCGATGTCGGCCGGGTCCATGGACAGGGCCGCGCCGACGTCCCGTACCGCGTGACGCACCCGGTACGTCTCCGGCATCGCCACCGTCGCGACCCGCTCGGTGCCGAACCGGCCGATGATCGCGCGGTAGACCTCGATGCGGCGCGCGGACTCCACGTCGATGTCGATGTCGGGCAGGACCGCGCGGCGCTTGGACAGGAAGCGCTCCATCAGCAGTCCGTGTTCGACGGGGTCGGCGTGCGCGATGCCGATGAGGTGGTTGACGAGCGAGCCCGCCCCGGAGCCGCGCGCGGCGACCCGGATGCCCATCCCCTTCACGTCGTCCACGACCTGGGAGACCGTCAGGAAGTAAGAGGCGAAGTGATGGTGGGCGATGATGTCCAGCTCGCGGTGCATCCGCTCCCAGTACTCCCGCGCCCTGGAGGAGCGGTCGTACCCGAGGCGCATCATGCCCGCCGCCGCCCGGGAGGCCAGTACGCGCTGCGCGGTGCGGCGCCCGGCGCCGACGAGGTGGGCCTCGGGAAAGTGCACGGCGCCGATCCCGAGGTCGTCCTCCGGGTCGACCCGGCACTCGTCGGCGGTGGCCCGGGTCTGTTCGAGCAGCCGGCGGGCGGTGTCACGGCGGTAGCCGGCGGCCTCGACGACCCGTTCGGCGGCGGCGAGCATGGCGCCCTCGTCCTTGAGCCAGGCCTCGCCGCTGTCCAGTTCCTTGCGGGGGTCGACGGGGACCAGCCGGCGGGCGGCGTCCAGCACGTCGGCGACCGGGCCCATGCCGGGGTCGGCGTACCGGACGGCGTTGGTGAGCACAGGGCGCACCCGCTGCTCGGCGGCGAAGCCGACGGTACGGGCGGCAAGGCGCAGGGAGCCGGGTCCTGTGCCCTCGCGTCCGTGCCAGACCGCCTCCAGGCGCAGGGCGTCGCCGTACACCTCCCGCCAGGGCGCGAGCAGTGCCGCCGCCCGGTCGGGCCGTCCGGCGGTGAGCGCGCGGCCGACGTCGGAGGCCGGGCCGAGCAGCACGGTCAGTCCCTCGGCGTGGTTGTCGGCCCGGGGCAGCAGCGGCTGCCCTCCGCCCGCATGCGCCGCAGTAACGATCCTGCAGAGATCGGCCCAGCCCTTGCCGCCGTCCCGGGCGAGGAAGGTCACCCGAGGCGTCGACTCGTCGATGAAGGCACCGCCCCGCACGGGGGCCCGGCGCCGCTCACTCCGTACGGACTCCGCGGTGACCCTTCCGGCGACCCCTGCGGATCCTCCGGACGCCCCCCTCGCGGGGGCCCCGGACATCCCCCTCGCGGTTCCCCCGGCCGGCCCTCCGGCGGGCTCTTCGACCGCGAGGTCGACCCCGAACAGCGGGCGCACCCCCACGCCCTGCGCGGCACAGGCCTTGGCGAAGCGGACCGCGCCCGCGACGGTGTCCCGGTCGGTGAGCGCCAGCGCGTCCATACCCCGCTCGGAGGCGCGCTCGGCGAGGCGCTCCGGGTGGGATCCCCCGTACCGCAGGGAGTACCCGGAAGCGGTGTGCAGATGCGTGAAGCCGGACACGCGCACCTCCACCACCAGGGGCTTTCACCCAGTCTCGAACATCAGTTCCCAAGTTCCTCACCTCCACCATAGACCATTTCCGGACACCTGCATCGAACATCTGTACGACATCCGTTCGGACCCGCCCCACCTGCGTAAACGTCGCGATCCCCGGACCGTGGGGACATGTCACGGACAGCAGAGGCCCCGCCCACGTCCTTCCTCGCCGAGGTCAAGGACGCGGTCACCCCGCGGGCCACCCTGCTCGTCATCGGCGTGGTCGCCCTGCAGCTGCTCTTCATCGCCTCCTACGTGGGGGCGCTGCACCATCCGAAGCCGAAGGACGTGGCGTTCGGGGTGGTCGCGCCGGGCGCCGCCGCCGAGCGGACGGTGGCCCGGCTGGAAAAACTGCCGGGCGGCCCCCTGGACCCCCGGGCGCTCGCCGACGAGGCGACGGCCCGCGAGCAGATCGCGAACCGTGACATCGACGGCGCCCTGCTGGTCGACCCGAACGGCACCACCGACACCCTGCTGGTCGCCTCCGGCGGCGGCAAGACCCTGTCGAACGCCCTGGTCTCCCTCACCACCGCGCTGGAGAAGGACCAGGGGCGCACGGTACGGACCGTCGACGTGGTGCCCGCCGACGCGCAGGACGCCAACGGGCTCACCCCGTTCTACCTCGTCGTCGGCTGGTGCGTGGGCGGCTATCTGTGCGCGTCCGCGCTGGCGATCAGCGCGGGGGCGCGGCCGGCCAACCTGCGGCGCGCGGTGATCCGGCTCGCCTCGATGGCCCTGGTCGCGATCGTCGGCGGACTCGGCGGAGCGGTCATCGTCGGACCGGTCCTGGGCGCCCTGCCGGGAAGCGTGGCCGCGCTCTGGGGACTGGGCGCGCTCATCACCTTCGCGGTGGGCGCCGCCACGCTGGCACTCCAGTGCGTCTTCGGGATCGTCGGCATCGGAGTGGCGGTGCTGCTGGTGGTGATCCTGGGCAACCCGAGCGCGGGCGGCGCCCTCCCCCCACCGATGCTCCCCCCGTTCTGGAACGCGATCGGCCCCGCGCTCCCCCCGGGCGCCGGCACCTGGACAGCCCGCTCGATCGCCTACTTCAAGTCCAACGACATCACCACATCCACCCTGATCCTGACGGCCTGGGCAGCCCTGGGCACAGCAATCACCCTGGCAGCGGGCTCACGCAACAAACAGGCTCAGCCCCGAGGCCCCCAGGGGCGCGGGGAACTGCGCAATCTTTGAGGCACACCCCCACCAAACCCGCACCCACCCCCACTCCCCCGACACAACGCAGCACAACACAACGCAGCGCAGCGCAAAGGCCCCGCCCCCGCGCAAGCGGGACCGGGGCCTTCACACCACGGCGGAGCCGATCGTCAGCCGATCTGCGTACCCGTCGCGGACAACGCCTCGGTCACCGGCTGGAAGAACGTCTCCCCACCGGAGGTGCAGTCACCACTGCCACCGGACGTGAGTCCGATCGCGCTGCTCCCCGAGAACAGCGACCCACCACTGTCCCCCGGCTCGGCGCAGACATCGGTCTGGATGAGCCCGTTGACGATGTCACCGTTGCCGTAGTTCACGGTCGCGTCCAGCCCGGTCACCGACCCGTCGTGCACCTGGGTCGTGGACCCGCTCCGGGTGACCTTCATCCCGACGGTCGCCTCCGCGGCCCCCGATATCTGCTGCGCGGAACCGTTGTAGAGGTTCACCTCGCTCGGGTGCTCCACGTCCGCGGTGTACTTCACCAGGCCGTAGTCGTTGTCGGGGAAGCTGGAGTCCGCGTTCTCGCCGATCTCGGTGCCGGAGGAGTCCGACCAGTTGGTGATCCCCTCGGTGCAGTGCCCGGCGGTGAGGAAGAACGGCTCACCGCCCTTGACCACGTTGAAGCCGAGCGAGCAACGGCCACCGCTGCCGGTGATGGCGTCACCGCCGGCCACGAAGGTCCTGAACTCCCCCTTCGTCCGCTTGAGTTCGGTGGTGCCGCCGAGCCCGTCGACGACCTTGGTCAGCTTGGTCAGTTCGGCACCGGTGACCGTACGGTCCGCGGTGACGACGACCTTGTTGGTCGCGGGGTCGAGCGCCCACGAGGTGCCGGGGATGGTCGCGTCCTGCTTCAGCGTCGTACGGGCGCTCTTGAGGTCGGCGAGGGAGTTCTCGACGACTCTGGCCCTGGCGCCCGCCGACTCGACGGTCTCGGCCGCCGCCTCGTCGAGCACGTTCACGACGAGGCTCTTGGCGTTCGCGTCGTAGTACGTTCCCGCGGCGTCGCCGCCGAGGTCCTTGCCGAGCGTCGAGGCGAGCTTTCCGGCCGCCGTGACGGAGAGGACCTTCAGCTCGGGAGCGGGCGCGTTCTCACTCGCGTTCGCACTCTGCAAGGTGATTCCGCCCGCGACGAGTGCGGCGATGCCCGCGCCGGCCGCGACGGCCCGTCGCCTGGGTATGCGTCGGTGCTTCAACTCGTGTCCTCCTGTGGGGGGTCGGACGCGGCGGTAGTGGGGACCATCGCGACCGAAAGGTGTGTGGCAATGGTGACGACTCGCAAAAAAAGCCGCGTCCATGCCAACGGACACCGACCACTATTCCGAGGCCGCACCGGGGCACACAAGGTCGACTTCAGGACGCGCGCACCACAACCGACGCGCGCCCCCGCACGGTTGACGCGCGTTGACAAGAACGCCGTCACACCACGTCGATCCCCATTGCAAATACTACGAGCGAGTAACCAACGCCCCTCTGTGAGGTCTAGTCCTGTCCTGAATTCGACCCTCGGAAGTCCGGATCCAGCGGTGCCTCGACGGGCGGGAGTTGCTCCTGCATCGATTGCTGCCACTGGGTCAGCAGCTGCTGCGCCTGAGCCGCCAGCTCCAGGGGCCGGTCCAGAGGACGGCCCGAACTCCCGGCCGAGGCCTGCTCCGAAACCCCGCCCTCCCCGTCCGCCCCGACCGCCCCGTCCAGGGCCTGCTGCGATTCGGACAGCTCCCGCGGTGACTGCTGTGCCTGCTCCGCCTGCGGTGGCGGCGGCGCCTGCCGGGACTGCACATGAGCCGTCCCCGGATGCGCCGGATGCGGGCCGTGCCCCGGCTGGGCCCGCTCCAGGAACCGCAGCAGCTCGACCGGGAAGGGCAGCACGAGCGTGGAGTTCTTCTCCGCCGCGACCGCCACCACGGTCTGCAGCAGCCGCAGCTGGAGCGCGGCGGGCTGCTCCGACATCACCCCGGCGGCCTCCGCCAGCTTCTTGGAGGCCTGCAGTTCGGCGTCCGCGTTGATGACCCGGGCCCGCCGCTCCCGGTCGGCCTCCGCCTGGCGCGCCATGGACCGCTTCATCGTCTCCGGCAGCGACACGTCCTTGATCTCGACCCGGTCGATGGAGACGCCCCACTCCACGGCCGGGCTGTCGATCATCAGCTCCAGGCCCTGGTTCAGCTTCTCGCGGTTGGAGAGCAGATCGTCCAGCTCGCTCTTGCCGATGATCGAGCGCAGCGAGGTCTGCGCCATCTGCGAGACCGCGAACCGGTAGTCCTCGACCTTGATGACCGCGTCGGCGGCGGACACCACCTTGAAGTAGACGACGGCGTCCACCCTGACCGTGACGTTGTCCCGGGTGATCCCCTCCTGCGCGGGCACCGGCATCGTCACGATCTGCATATTGACCTTCTGCAGCCGGTCCACGAAGGGCATGATCATGGTGAAGCCCGGACCGCGTATCCCCGATCGCAGCTTTCCGAGCCGGAGCACCACTCCGCGCTCGTATTGTTTGACGACTCGGGCCGCGGCCATCCCGTACACCACTCCGACGGACGCGAGTGCCACTCCCGCCGTCACCAGCTCCTCGACCATGACGACCCCCAGGGTCCGTAACGGGCGCAAAAGGTGTGTACTTCGACGGTAACTCCGGCGCGCGGACGAAGGGGAGATGGAGGACAGCGGTGCCTGGCGGGATACGGATGCGGGACGGACGGCGGCTGGCGTTCGAGGAATGGGGCGACCCGGAGGGGACGCCGGTGGTGCTGCTGCACGGCACACCGGGCTGCCGGACCGGGGTGGTGCCGCAGGATCTGATCGAGGCACGCCCCGGCGTACGGTTCATCGCGTACGACCGCCCCGGGTACGGGGATTCCGACCGCGGCCCCGGCCGCCGGGTGGCGCAGGCGGCGCGGGACGTGGCCGCGCTGGCCGACGCGCTCGAACTGGGGCCGTTCGCGGTGCTGGGCCGGGCGGGCGGCGCCCCGCACGCGCTGGCCTGCGCGGCGCTGCTGCCGACCCGGGTGCGGCGGGCCGCCGCGCTGGCGAGCCTCGCGCCGCCCTCCAGTGAGGGGCTGAACTGGTTCGAGGGGATGGCGGAGTCCGGCGTCGAGGAGTTCACCCGGGCGCTGACCGACCCGGTGGACTTCGCGGAGCGGCTCGCCTCGCGGGCCGCCGAGATCCGGACGGACCCGGCCCGGCTCCTCGCCTCGATCCGCGACGGCCTCACCGAGTCCGACCGGCGGATCGTCTCCACTCCGGCCGTGAGCGACATGCTGCTGCGCAACTACCGTGAGGCGCTGCGCACTTCGGCGTACGGCTGGCTCGACGACAATCTCGCACTGCTGAGCCACTGGGGCTTCGACCCGGCGCGTATCACCCGGCCCGTGCTGCTGTGGCACGGCGCCGAGGACACCCTCTCCCCGGTGGGCCATTTCGAGTGGCTGGCCCGGAGCATCCCCCGCGCCCGCCCGGTCCTGGACCCGAAGGGGGGCCACTTCTCGGCGCTGGAGGCCCTTCCCGACGTACTGGACTGGCTGTGCGCCACGCCGAGGACCGAGGACTGAGCCGGCGCGGGCCGCTCGGGGACGACGACGAGCCCCCGCACCGCGAACGGTGTGCGGGGGCCCGTCTGCTGCTGGCTGCAGATCAAGCGGTTCGAACAGATCCTGCTGTCACGCGTACCGGTCAGTACACGCTGACGCCGTAGGCGCTCAGGGCCTCGGTGACCGGCTGGAAGAACGTGGTCCCGCCGGAGGTGCAGTTGCCGCTGCCGCCGGAGGTCAGACCGTAGGCGACACCGTTGCTGCCGTAGAGCGAACCGCCGGAGTCGCCGGGCTCGGCGCAGACCGTGGTCTGGATCATGCCGTAGACGATGTCGCCGCCACCGTAGTTGACGGTCGCGTTGAGGGCGGTGACCCGTCCGGTGCGCGTACCGGTGGTGGATCCGGTACGGATGACGTTGGTGCCCACCGCCGGGGTGGCCGCGCTGGTGATGTCCACGCTGCCGGCGGTGCCCGACTTGGTGACCGAGGTGTTGGTGTAGCGCACCAGCCCGTAGTCGTTGGTCGGGAAGCTGGATCCGGACGTCGTGCCGAGGGTGGTCGTGTGCCCCGAGTTCGACCACCAGGTGCCGGCGCCGTCGGTGCAGTGACCGGCGGTCACGAAGTAGTCGACCCCCGAACTGCTGCGGACGTTGAAGCCGAGCGAACAGCGCCAGCTACTCGCATAGATGGCGTCGCCACCCTTGATCAGCTTGTTGATCTTGCCCGGGGTGCTCTTGATCTGCAGGGCTCCGGCGTTGGCGCCCGCGGCCTGCTTGATCTTCGCGATCTCCGCCTTCGAGACCGTGCTGTCGACCGTGACCAGGACCTTGCCGGTCTTGGCGTCGGTCGCCCAGGCGGTACCGGGCACATCGGCCTTGAGCACCGCGGAGTTGGCGCTCTTCAGCTGGGTGGTGCTGAACGTCGACGCGTCGTTCGCGTTCGCCGCGGGGACGGTGAACGCTGCCGCGGCCACGAGTCCGGTGCTCACGGCGATCAGCCGGGTCCGTCTCGCTATGCCACTACGGGGGGTGGTGCGCTTGGTCCTCACTGTTCGTTCCCTCCAAAGGGAAGTCGGGGGCCCGCGTGGGGTCGGGGCCCGTGAGGCGCACGCCAGAGACAGAGTGTCCGGATTCCGGACACGCCGTGCCCCTGACAAGGCGCTGGGGGGAGTATTTGGCCGCGCACCCGAACGACGCAAGGGCGCCTTTCGGCCGTACGGCGTTCAACTTACGTTTGTCCCACGGGAGTTGATCTCCGCGGCGCCGATGTGTGGATCGTGTGCGGATCAGCCGGGTGCGGATCACGGGTGCGGGTCGAACCGTGCAGGTCGGACGGTGCGGATCGGACCAGGTGGATCAGGCGGTGCGGATCGCGCGGTGCACGTCACCGGAGCAGACTGCGCTCTGCGGCCGCAATCTCCGCGCCCAGAGTATTCCCCGGCGGCGGGATTGGGCAGATGACGTGGTCCGCGAATGCGCACGACAGGAGCAGGGCGGGGTTGAAGTCCCCCGTCGTGCGCCCCCGCGCGTCGGGCGCCGCGGGTTTCGGAAACCGGAAGCGGTAACTGCCGTGCCCGCTGCTGGAATCGCCGAGGACGGCCCACGGCGAGCCGTCCTCCTGGACCGTCACCTGCGGCGTCAGCTCCTGGCCGCCCAGGGTGAAGGCGAGTTCGAACGTCCACCGGGATGCCTCGGACTCCCCGGCCGCAGGCAGCACCCCGTCCCCGCCGACGGTCCAGCGTCCGGTCATGTCCGGAATTCGCCCCTCCTGATGATCTTCGATCCGGTGTGTCCCTTGGAGCGTGAGGGAGCCGTGGGGCGCGAACACGGGCCGGGGGCGCTGTTCGCGCCAGTGCTTCCAGTCCTTGGCCGTGTCCGTCGTCATGTGATCAGCCCTTCCACACGGGTTCCGGCAACCCGAGGTGTGAGCGCAGTGTCGTCCCGGTGTAGGCCGTCCGGAACGCGCCACGCTCCTGGAGCAGTGGCACGACCCGGTCCACGAACGCGTCCAGACCGCCAGGCGCCGGCTGCGGTACGAGGACGAAACCGTCGGCCGCGCCGGTCCGTACGCAGTTCTCGATCTCGGCGGCGACCGACTCCGGTGTGCCGACGAAGGACCACCGGCCGTCCGACGCGCCGACCCCCGCGGCCCTCTCCCGCGCGTCGCCGTCCGTGTCGCCGAGTACGACGGTGGCCTCGGCCATGATCTTCAGGTCCGTGTGGTCCCGGCCGTGTGCGGCGAGGCGGCCCTTCACCCCGGCGTGGAGCGCGCGGCCGGCCGCCGGGGTCCCGTACCGCGCGAGCAGCACATCGGCGGTCGCCGCGGCGAACTCGTTCCCCTCCGGCCGGTCGTCGGCGGGACGGATGACGACGGGGTGGCCCTGTGGGGAGCGCGGCACGGTGAACTCGCCCGCGATGTCGAAGTGCCGCCCGCGGTGCGCGAACGGGCGCACGATGCCGTCCGGCGTCCAGGAGTCCCACAACTCCCGTGACACCTGGACGAATTCGGCGGTGCGGGCGAGCGGGTCGGCGGAGGCCGTCACGTTCCAGGCGGCACGCCCGGCGCTGAGGTGGTCCAACGTGGCGAGTCTGCGCGCGAGTTCGTACGGCTCGTTGAAGGCCGTGTCGACGGTGGCGGCGAGGCCGATCCGCTCGGTGACGGCGACGAGGGCGTTCAGCACGGTGACCGGCTCGGGCACCCGCCCGCCGTGCTCGGCCGGCCGCGCCTGCCCGGCGAGGAGGAGGAAGTCGAACAGGCCGCGCTCGGCGGTGCGCGCGAGCCGCTCGAAGGACGCGAAGTCGGTCCCGGCGGTGGTGTCGCCGCCTCCGGGGACGTACGCGGCGAGGTGCACCTGTGTACGGGAGGGCTCCTGGGAAGGCTGCCCGGCGGGCGTCCGGCCGGTCGTCATGACGTTCCCCCTGTCACGGCGTACCGGTGGGCGGGCCGGCCGAGCCCCAGATGCTCGCGGAGCGTGCTGCCCGGGTAGAAGGTGCGCAGGAGGCCGCGGTGCTGGAGCAGCGCGGCCGTGCCGTTGACCAGGCGTTCCAGGTCCCGGCGTGGCTCGGCGGGGGTGAGGTGGAAGCCGTCGGCGGCACCGGTCTCGTGCCAGGCGGCGATCAGTTCGGCGAGGTCGACGGGTCCGCCGCGGTACAGCGGGCCCTGCGCGGTCTGCCGCGGGCCTCCCCCGCCGTGGCCCGGCTCGGCGGCGCGCTCGCCGTCCCCGAGGTCGACGGTGAGGGCGGCGAGGACCCGCAGCTCGTCCGGGTCCCGTCCGTGGGCGAGCGCGGTGGCCTGCAACTCGGCGCGGATCGCGCTCACCTGTGCCGGGTTCGTGCCCTGGACCAGTGCCACGTCCGCGTGGCGGGCGGCGGTCGCCCGGGCGTGCCGGCCGGTGGCGTCGACGACCCGTACCGGGTAGTGGACGGGGTGCGGGTCCGTACGGTCGGCGCTGTCCCAGAGCCGGGCGGCCACTTCGGCGGCCTGCCCCGCCTCCTGCCACAGCGCGTCGACGGGCGCTGCGTGCCGACGACCGAAGAGGCGGGCCTCCCCCTCGGTGGTCGACACGTCGATACACCAGCCCGCCCGGCCGCGGCTCACCCGGTCGAGGGTCGCCACGGCGGCCTGGACCTGGAACGGCTCGGTGTGGGTGGTGGTGACGGTCGGCACCAGCCCGATGCGGGTCGTGGCGGGCGCGACCCGCGCCAGCACGGCGAGCGCGTCGAGGCCGGGCCGCGCGAAGCTGTCGCCCAGGGTCACGAAGTCGAAGCCGCCGCTCTCCGCGAGCCGCGTCAGCTCGACGTGGACCGAGACGTCGTCGTGGGCCGCCGTCTGGTCGACGGCTGCGGCCAGGTGCAGAAGCCCCCGGCCGTTCGGTGGCGTCATGGGAGGGAGAACCTTTCTGGGAGGCTCCCGTGCCGCCGCCGCGACGAGCGGCGC
>NZ_JBHWZP010000087.1:0-31435 GCF_042728395.1 Streptomyces sp. NPDC060205 | reverse complement strand
CCACGGCGGGCCCGCAGGCGAAACCCGGTGGGCCGGGGCGCAGCCCCGTCTTTCAGGGGCGCGGGGAACTGCGCGGCCGGCCACGGCGGGCCCGCAGCCGGAGTCTGGATCTCAGTGGTGGTTCTGGGCCAGGCGGAGCAGGTGGTCCGCCAGGGCCTGGCCGCCCGTCGGGTCGCGGCTGATCAGGAGCAGCGTGTCGTCGCCCGCGATCGTCCCCAGGATGTCCTGCAACTCCGCCTGATCGATGGCCGAGGCGAGGAACTGCGCGGCCCCGGGAGGCGTACGCAGAACCACCAGGTTCGCCGACGCCTCCGCGGAGATCAGCAGCTCCGCGGACAGCCTCCGCATCCGCTCCTCCTTCGCCGACTCCCCCAGCGGAGCGCGAGGCGTCCGGAAACCCCCCTCGCTCGGCACCGCGTAGATCAGGTCGCCGTCGTTGTTGCGGATCTTCACCGCGTTGAGCTCGTCCAGGTCCCGCGACAGCGTCGCCTGCGTGACGTGCAGCCCGTCGTCGGAGAGCAGTTTCGCCAACTGGCTCTGGGAGCGCACCGGCTGCCGGTTGAGGATGTCCACGATCCGGCGGTGGCGTGCGGTGCGGGTCTGCGGAACCGCAGGTCCCGCGTGGTCGTGATCCTGCGCCTGAGTCATCGTCGTCTCATTCTCCGGTCATTCCCCGGCTCGTCCGTCCCCGTTGGACCCGTTGGCCCCGTCGGTCACCGTGTCGAGAACACCGGGAAGGGCCCCGAGGAACGCGTCCACCTCGTCCTCGGTGATGTTCAGGGGCGGCATCAGCCGTACGACATCGGGGGCGGGCGCGTTCACCAGGAGGCCGGCGTCCTGAGCCGCCTGCTGCGCCCGGGGCGCGAGCGGCTCGGTGAGCACGATACCCAGGAGGAGCCCGGAGCCACGGACATGGTCGACCAACGGGTGTCCGAGGGACTCGATTCCCTCGCGCAACTTCTCGCCGGACCGCTTCACGTTGTCCAGCAGTCCCTCGGACTCGATCGTGTCGAGGACGGCGAGCCCCGCCGCGCAGGCGACCGGGTTGCCGCCGAACGTCGTGCCGTGGTGACCGGGCTTCAGGAACTGGGCGGCGCGCCCGAAGGCGACGGTCGCGCCCAGCGGCAGCCCGCCGCCGAGGCCCTTGGCGAGCGTGACGATGTCCGGCAGGACACCCTCGTGGGCCTGGTACTCGAACCAGTGCCCGGTCCGGCCGACCCCGGTCTGCACCTCGTCCAGGACGAGGAGGCTGCCGGTGGCCGCGGTGATGGCACGGGCCGCCTTCAGATAGCCGGGGGGCGGCACGACCACACCGTTCTCGCCCTGGATCGGCTCGATGACGACGAGCGCGGTGTCCTCGGTGACGGCGGCGGCCAGCGCCTGCGGGTCCCCGTACGGGACGTGGGTGACGTCGCCGGGCAGCGGCAGGAACGGATCCCGCTTGCCCGGCTGGCCGGTGAGCGAGAGCGCGCCCATGGTGCGGCCGTGGAAGCCGCCGTCGGTGGCGACCATGTGCGGGCGGCCGGTCAGCCGGCCGATCTTGAAGGCGCCCTCGACGGCCTCGGCCCCCGAGTTGCAGAAGTACACGCGGCCCTCGCGTCCGAAGAGCTGGAGGAGCCGTTCGGCGAGCGCGACGGGCGGTTCGGCGACGAAGAGGTTGGAGACATGGCCGAGGGACGCGATCTGCCGGCTCACGGCCTCGACGATCGCCGGGTGCGCGTGGCCGAGCGCGTTGACCGCGATGCCGCCGACGAAGTCCAGGTACTGGGTGCCGTCGGCGTCCCACAGCCTGGTGCCGGCGCCGCGGACGAGCGGCAGCCTGGGGGTGCCGTAGTTGTCCATGAGCGCGCCCTGCCAGCGCCGGGTGAGCGCCTCGTTGGCAGTGTTGGCGGTGTTGGCGGTCATGCGTCAGCGTCCCCCTCCGCATCGGGCACGACCATCGTGCCGATGCCTTCGTCCGTGAAGATCTCCAGCAGGATCGAGTGCTGGACCCGGCCGTCGATCACGCGGGCGGTGTTCACGCCGTTGCGCACGGCGTGCAGACAGCCCTCCATCTTCGGCACCATGCCGCTGGCCAGCTCGGGCAGCAGCTTCTCCAGCTCCTTGGCGGTGAGCCGGCTGATGACCTCGTCGGAGTTCGGCCAGTCCTCGTAGAGGCCCTCGACGTCGGTGAGGACCATCAGTGTCTCGGCGCCCAGCGCCGCAGCGAGTGCCGCAGCCGCCGTATCAGCATTGACGTTGTAGACATGTCCGTCGTCCTGACTGCGGGCGATCGAGGAGACGACCGGGATGCGGCCGTCGGCGAGCAGTGCCTCGATCGCGCCCGTGTCGATCGCGGTGATCTCGCCCACCCGCCCGATGTCGACCAACTCCCCGTCGATCTCGGGCTGGTGCTTGACGGCGGTGATGGTGTGCGCGTCCTCGCCGGTGAGTCCCACGGCGAGCGGACCGTGCTGGTTGAGCAGTCCGACGAGTTCGCGCTGGACCTGCCCGGCGAGCACCATGCGTACGACGTCCATGGCGTCCTCGGTGGTGACCCTGAGGCCCGCCTTGAACTCGCTGACGATGCCGTGCCGGTCCAGGGCCGCGTTGATCTGCGGGCCGCCGCCGTGCACGACCACGGGCTTGAGCCCGGCCTGGCGCAGGAACACCACGTCCTGCGCGAACGCGGCCTTCAGGTCCTCGTCGATCATGGCGTTGCCGCCGAACTTGATGACGACGGTCTTGCCGTTGTGCCGGGTCAGCCAGGGCAGTGCCTCGATGAGGATCTGCGCCTTGGGCAGCGCGGTGTGCTTACGGGTGGCGCTCATGACGAGTACGCGCTGTTCTCGTGGACGTACTCCGCGGTGAGGTCGTTGGTCCAGATCGTGGCGGTCTCCGTGCCTGCGGCGAGGTCGGCGACGATGTGGACCTCCCGGTAGCGCATGTCGACCTGGTCGCGGTCCTCGCCGACGGAACCGTTTTTGCAGACCCAGACGCCGTTGATGGCGACGTTCAGCAGGTCGGGCTCGAAGGCGGCGGAGGTCGTGCCGATGGCGGAGAGCACGCGGCCCCAGTTGGGGTCCTCGCCGTGGATGGCGCACTTGAGGAGGTTGTTGCGGGCGATGGAGCGGCCCACCTCGACGGCGTCGTCCTCGCTCGCCGCGTTCACGACCTCGATCCTGATGTCCTTGCCCGCGCCCTCGGCGTCCCGGATCAGCTGCTGGCCGAGGTCGTCGCAGACGGCCCGTACGGCCTCGGCGAACTCCGCGTACTCGGGGGTGACTTCGGAGGCACCGGAGGCGAGCAGCAGCACGGTGTCGTTGGTCGACATGCAGCCGTCGGAGTCGACGCGGTCGAAGGTGACCTTCGTGGCCGCCCGCAGCGCCCTGTCCAGGCTGTCGCTGTCGACGTCGGCGTCCGTGGTGAGGACGACGAGCATCGTGGCGAGGCCGGGGGCGAGCATGCCCGCGCCCTTGGCCATGCCGCCGACGGTCCAGCCGTCGCCCTGCACGACCGAGGTCTTGTGGACGGTGTCGGTGGTCTTGATGGCGATGGCGGCCTTCTCGCCGCCGTGTTCCGACAGGGCCGCGGCGGCCTGCTCGACGCCCGGCAGGAGCTTGTCCATGGGGAGCAGGATGCCGATGAGGCCGGTGGAGGCCACGGCCACTTCGGCGGCGTTCTGACCGAGGACCTCCGCCACCTTCTCGGCGGTGGCGTGCGTGTCCTGGAAGCCCTTGGGTCCCGTACAGGCGTTGGCGCCGCCGGAGTTGAGGACGACGGCGGTCAGCTGCCCGCCCTTGAGGACCTGCTCGGACCACAGCACCGGCGCGGCCTTCACGCGGTTGGAGGTGAAGACGCCCGCGGCGGCGAGGCGGGGCCCGTTGTTGACCACGAGGGCCAGGTCGGGGTTGCCGTTCTCCTTGATCCCGGCGGCGATGCCCGCCGCCGTGAACCCCTTGGCTGCCGTGACACTCACGGTGCGACTCCGATCGTGGAAAGCCCGGTGGCCTCGTCGAGTCCGAGGGCGATGTTCATGCTCTGGAGGGCACCGCCCGCGGTGCCCTTGGTGAGGTTGTCGATGGCGCTGATCGCGATGATGCGCCCCGCGGCGGCGTCGTACGCGACCTGCACCTGAACGGCGTTGGAACCGTGGACGGACGCGGTGGCGGGCCACTGCCCCTCGGGCAGCAGGTGCACGAACGGCTCGTCCGCGTACGCCTTCTCGTAGGCGGCCCGTACCGACTCCGCGGTGACGCCGGGCTTCGCCCTGGCGCTGCACGTGGCGAGGATGCCCCGGGACATCGGGGCGAGGGTCGGGGTGAAGGAGACGGTGACGGGCCCGTCCGCGACCGCGCCGAGGTTCTGGATCATCTCGGGGGTGTGCCGGTGGCCGCCGCCGACGCCGTACGGGGACATGGACCCCATGACCTCGCTGCCGAGCAGATGCGTCTTGGGGGACTTGCCGGCGCCGGACGTCCCGGACGCGGCGACGACGACGGCCTCGTTCTCGGCGAGGCCCGCCGTGTACGCGGGGACGAGCGCCAGCGTGACGGCCGTCGGATAACAGCCGGGTACCGCGATGCGCCTGGACCCCTCCAGCGCCGCGCGGGCACCCGGCAGCTCGGGCAGGCCGTAGGGCCAGGTCCCGGCGTGCGGTGAGCCGTAGAACCGCTCCCAGTCGGCCGCGTCCTTCAGCCGGAAGTCGGCGCCCATGTCGACGACCAGGACGTCCGGGCCGAGCTGCTCGGCCACGGCGGCGGACTGTCCGTGGGGCAGCGCCAGAAAGACGACATCGTGCCCCGCGAGGACCTCGGCCGTGGTCTCCTGGAGCACGCGGTCGGCCAGCGGCAGCAGGTGCGGCTGCAGGGCGCCGAGCCGCTGTCCCGCGTTGGAGTTGCCGGTCAGGGCGCCGATCTCGATCTCGGGGTGCACCAGGAGCAGACGCAGCAGTTCCCCGCCCGCGTACCCACTCGCTCCGGCCACTGCCGCACGTACCGCCATGGAACCCTCCTCTTGGATGGCATGACTATACGATTCGCTGCACGTTTATGCAATCTTGCCTGAGTGAGTACCCACGTCACAGGAGTTATATTCTTCGTCCTCAGGGCGGAGCGAAGTAACGGTGGTACCGGAACCGACATCCCGCCGCAGAGAGTCTTTGACACCAGCCCCGTCCCTACGGACGCGCGTGTCTCGACTGCTGGAGGGCGTGTCAGGTGTACCCGCTGCAAGATTCCGACCCGACGGACATGGGCCGCTACCGTTTACTGGGACGGCTCGGTTCCGGCGGCATGGGAAGCGTCTACCTCGGCCGGACGCCCGGGGGCCGGCCCGCCGCGGTCAAGGTCATCAACGCCCATCTCCAGTACGACCCGGCGGCGTTGCAGCGCTTCCGCCGTGAGGTGGAGACGCTGGGAACCATCCGCAACGCCTTCACCGCGGCGCTCATCGACGCCGAGGTGGACAGCCCGCCGTTCTGGATGGCGACCGAGTACGTGCCCGGCCCGACGCTGGCCGACGCGGTCGCGGCGGCAGGGCCATTCCCGGTCGACCTCGGCCGTGCCGTGCTGGCCGCGCTGGCCGAGGGCCTCGCGGACGTCCACGTGCACGGTGTGCTGCACCGGGACATCAAGCCGCAGAACGTCATCCTGTCGGCCACGGGTCCCCAGCTCATCGACTTCGGGATCGCCCGCAGCGAGGACATGGCGAACATCACGCAGGTCGGCACCGCGATAGGCACCCCGGGGTTCATGGCCCCGGAGACCCTGACCCGCAGCGAGGCGGGTCCGCCGTCCGACGTGTTCGCGCTGGCCGTCACGGTGGCCTACTGCCTCACCGGCCGCGCGCCGTACGGGCAGGGCTCGCTGGCGACCGTCTCCTACCGCACCGTCCACGAGGACATGGACCTCGCCGGGGTTCCCGCGGAGATGGCCGAACTGCTCGCCCTGTGCGCGCACAAGGACCCGGCCATGCGCCCGGAGCCGCAGCGCATCGTGGAACTCTGCGCCAGCGAGACCGACATCGTGCGCCACCCCGCCTACCAGCGGATCATCGCCATGGCGCCCGCCTCGGACGTGCCCGCGGCCACCGCTCCTCCCACGCCGCCCGCGCCCTCGGTGCCGTACGCCCCCACGAGGGTCGACGCCACCGCACCCACCGCGTCCGTCGACGCCGCGTCCCTGCCGGGCGCCCTGCCCTCACCTGCGGCCCCGGCGCCGGCAACCGTCGCCCAGACACGGTTCCTGGCGTCCCCGCCGCCGACCGGACCGGCCGGCACTCCCCCGCGGGGCACCCGGCCCCCCTGGTACCGCCGCACACCGCTCATCGCCGCCGGCGCCGTGGTCACGGTCGCCGTCGTGGTGGCCGCCGTGTTCGCCCTGCAGAGCTCCGGCTCGGGCGCCGAGGCCAAGGACCCGAAGGGGTCGGCGAGCCGCGGCGACTCCCACCGGAAGACGTCCGGCGCCGGCGATCCGGAGGCGAGCAGGAAGCCGGAGGCGAGCGAGGAGGCCGAGAGCCCCGAGCCCCTGCCGGAGACACTGACGGTCCAGCCCCGGCGCACGCTGCAGACAGGTGAGTTCCTGCAGACCGCGCACATGAAGCTGATCATGCAGCCGGACGGCAACCTCGTCGCCTACGACGTGAACGACAAGGCCACGTGGGCGTCCCTCACCTCCGGCGAGAACTACAAGGCCGTGTTCCAGGAGGACGGCAACCTGGTCGTCTACACCGCCGACGACAAGCCGGTGTGGGCCACCAACACGGGATACCCCGACGGAGGGGCCGTCCTCGAACTCCGCGCCGACGGCAGCTTCGCCGTCACGAAGAACGGCCAGGACCTGTTCCTGAGCACCAAGGACACCACCGAGAAGGGCTGACCCGACGTCGCGCCGGGGCGGCCCGGGCGGCTGCCGCCGCACCCGGACCGCCCGGCCGGTCATCCCTGCTTGATGCGCAGGAACGTCACCGAGTTCGCCGGGAAGGTGTACGTGAACGTCCTCGCGACCCCCGAGAAGGTGGACGCGACCGGTGCGACGGCCGTCCGCGTCTCGGTGTTCACGGCGTCGGGCGCGGCGGCGAGGGTCGTCACCTCGGCCTTCGGGCGGACCTTCGCGCTCCCGAGGTCGACCGCCGTACGGGCGTCCACCGCCTGGGCGTTGACCACCTTGACGATCAGGTCGCCGGTCCTCTTGTCCTTGGTCACGACCTGCCGGAACGGCTCGGCCGGCTTGTCGTCGGTGAAGCTCCCCCACTCCTGGCCGTCGAGGTAGAGGGTCACCTGCCGGCCGCGGACCTTGATGTCGATGTCGTAGGCGCGGCCCGTCTCGACCGACCCGGCCTTGGAGATCAGCGTCGACTTGCCGCCGTCCACGGCCTGTTCGACGGCGGACTGGGTGTTGTTCCAGCCGCCCAGGTTCCACCAGTAGTAGGTGCCGGTGTCCTTGACGCCGAACGCGACGAGGAAGCCCTCCTTGCCCGCCTTCTTGGTGGCCTTCACGTGCACGTCGTAGTCGTGCCAGGCGGGGTCGCCCGCGGAGACCATGGTGTTCTCGGCGGCCTCGTCGCTCTGCACGTACTGCCCGTCCTGGACGCTCCAGCTGCCGCCGCCGGTGTGGGTCCACTGCGAGGCGTCACCGGAGAAGTCGTCGGCGAGGAGCCGTGTGCCGTCCGCGCCGGTCACCCGTACGTCGTCGTAGGCGGCGCTCGTGGCCCATGTCGACAGGCCGACCGCGCCCGTGATCGGTCCGTTCAGGGACGGTGTGCCGGTCGCGGTCGACGGCACGACCCGGTCGCCGGTGTTGCGCATGAAGAGCTTCTGCACCTCGTAGTTGGCGGAGTTCCAGGAGGCGTGGTTGTTGAACCAGATCAGGTCCGGACGCCACTGCACGTAGTCCTCGTTGGCGAGCAGCGGCGCGTACGAGGCCAGCTTCACGACGTCGGCGTTGCGCTCCAGGCCGGTCATGAACGCCGCTTCGGAGAGGGCGTTCTTGAAGGTGTTGCCCTGGGAGGCGTACTCGCCGAGGAAGACCTTGGGGCCGTTCCTGTCGTACGTGTCGTAGCGGTCGTTGTTCTGCAGGAACCACTGCGGGCTGTTGTAGTAGTGCTCGTCGACCAGGTCGACGTTCGCCTCCCGGTTGAGCTTCCAGGCCGTGTCGAAGGTCGTACCGCTGTCGTCCGGACCGGAGTTGGAGACGACGGTGACGTCCGGGTACGCCGCCTCGATGGCCGCGCGGAACTGCTTGAAGCGCTCGAAGTACTCGTTCGGCAGGTTCTCCTCGTTGCCGACCGCGAGGTGGGTGAGGCGGAAGGGCTTCGGGTGGCCCATCCGCGCCCGCTTCCCGCCCCATTCACTGGTCACCGGCCCGTTGGCGAACTCGATGAGGTCCAGGGTGTCCTGGATGTGCCGCTTCAGGAGCGCGTCGTCGTCGACGGCCTGGTTCTGGCCGCAGCCGGTGACGAGGGCGGGCACCACGGGCAGCGGCATGGCTCCGATGTCCTCGGAGAACTGGAAGTACTCGTAGTAGCCGAGCCCGTAACTCTGGTTGTAGCCCCAGAAGTTGGCGTTCGTCGCGCGCTGCTCGACCGGGCCGATCGTGTCCTTCCACTGGTACGCGCGCCTGCGCTCCCAGCCGGACTCCTCGTCGTACCCCTTCATGCTGCCGGTGTTGACGAGGCAGCCGCCCGGGAAGCGGACGAAGCCGGGGTCCAGGGCGGCGATCTTCCCCGCGAGGTCCGCGCGCAGGCCGTGCCCCTTGTACGTGTCGCGCGGGATGAGCGAGATCATGTCGAGCGCGGCCGGGCCGCCCGATGCCACCGTGAGGCGGCCGGTGGTGCTGGTGCGGGTCGCGGTGAGGCGTGCCGTGTACTTGGCCCAGCCGCCGCGCGCGGTGACACGCCGGGCCTGCGCCAGTTCGCCTTCGGCATCCTGGAGGGTCACCGTGAGGGCGGAGGAGCCGTCGGCGCGAGCCCAGACGGAGAAGTCGTAGCTCTTGCCCGTCTGTACCGAAAGGCCGGTGTTGTAGCCGGAGTTGGTGACGGACGAGCCGGCGCCCAGGGCGAGGTAGGTGCGGTTGCGGGCGTTCAGCCGGCCGTCGTCGTCCGCGGTGGCCGCGGTGCCGGTGGTGGCCCAGGAGGTGAGCGGGGTGTACGAGCGGTTGTCGGCGGTCGAGTACTCGAACGACCGGTTCTGCACCAGCTCCGCGTACAGGCCGCCGTCCGCGGCCCGGTTGATGTCCTCGAAGAAGACGCCGTACATGGTGTCGTCGATCTTCGCGCCCACGGCCTTCGGGTCGACGGTGATCGCGTAGTCGGTGGCGTCCTCGGCGGCGGCGCTCACGGACGTGGCGCTCACCGGGGGCGGGACGAGGAAGGAGGCGGCCAGCAGGGCGGTGGCCGTGAGGGCGAGTCTCCAGCGAGTGCGGGTGCGGGCATGTGACATGGATCCTCCGCGGCTCTGAGAGGTGCGTCTGAGGGGTGCGTCTGAGACGTACGACCGAGAAAGCTTGCGTTCGAGATATCGGACGCTGATCAGTACGTCGAACGGCAAGATAGGTAGGGGGCAGGATCACGTCAATGGGTTGGACAGGAGAGGCCGCGGTGACGGAGGGGATGGCCGGATTCCGGCCGGTGGACGATGCGCTGGCGTACCTGGCCGGGAGCTGGCACGTGGAGCGCTCGGTGCGGGATCTCGCGAGCGGGGCGACGGGCGCCTTCAGCGGGACGACGGTGTTCGAACCGCTGGACGACGACGGCTCCGGCCCCTTCGAGGGGCTGCTCCACCGTGAGTCCGGCACCTTCGAGTGGCAGGGCGTGGCCCGGCCCGCCGAGCGCACCCTCAGGTTCCTGCCGGGCGACGGGGCGAGCCGGGCCGACGTGCGGTTCGCCGACGGCCGCCCCTTCCACGACCTGGACCTCGCCACCGGCCGGCACGTCACCGACCATCCGTGCTCGGCGGACCTCTACCGGGGCGAGTTCACCGTGTACGACGCGGACCACTGGCGGACCGTGTGGCGGGTGGGTGGCCCCGCCAAGGACCTGGTCCTCACGACGGACTACACGCGCACCTGACCACACCCACCCGCTGCCCGCGTCACGGACTACACACGTTCGTACTGAGCGTCGAAGCGCAGGTTCCAGCGGCCCGCCCAGCCGATGAGGGTGGCCGTCGACAGCGGGCGCACGTCGAAGTTCCAGTACGTCGACGGGTGCGACTTCAGCGCGTAGACGAGCGCGGCGCGGACGACCGCGGGTTCCGCCACGGCGACGATCCGGCCGCCGTCATCGGCGGGGCGGGTGTCCAGCCAGCCACCGACCCGCTGGATGAACTCCGCGAGCGGTTCGCCGCCGTGGGCCGCGGAGTACGGGTCGGCGAGCCAGGCGTCCACCGCCTCGGGTTCCCGGGCCATCGCCTCCCCGAGGGTCAGCCCGCGCCAGCGGCCCATGTCGCAGTCCCGCAGGGCCGGCTGGGCCAGCGGCGCGAGGCCCAGCGCGTCACCGGTGGCCCTGCTGCGCGGGGTCGGCGAGCAGTACCGCAGCTCGGCCGCGGCGAGCGGGATGAGGGCATGGGCGACGCGCTGCACCTCGCCCCAGCCCGCCTGGTCCAGCGGCCGGTCGTCGTCGAAGCGCTCGGCGAGCAACGAGGAACCGCGGGCGGCGGCGATCAGCGTGACCCGAACATGCATGCGGCGATCGTGAGCGCCGGAACTGCACTGGTCAAGAGCTGATCGACGGCACACACGGAATACTCACGCGAGGGCCCGTACAAAGTACGTGGACGACCCATGGACGGCGAATCGGGACACCACCATCGGGACACCGCTATCGGGACACCGCCATCAGGACACCGTCATTCGAGGCCGAGCGCCATCCAGCGGTCGGGCCGGTCGAGCACCTTGAACCCGAGCTTCTCGTACACGCCGTGCGCGTCGTGCGTGGCGAGCAGCACGCGCCGCAGGCCGAGGGGCCGCAGGTGGTCGCGGACGGCGGTGACCAGGGCCGTGCCCAGCCCCTTGCCCCGCGCGGACCGGTCGACGTACACATCGCAGAGCCAGGCGAAGGTCGCCCCGTCGGTCACCACGCGCGCGTACGCCGCCTGGTCGCCCGAAACCGTCTCGTACGCACCGAAGTTGATCGATCCGGCCATCGCGCGCTCCTGCTTCTCGCGTGGCCGGCCGAGCGCCCAGTACGCGTCGTCGGCGAGCCAGCGGTGGACCCGGTCGACGTCGATGCGCGCGGGGTCGGTGGAGATCTCGTAGCCCTCGGGCGGGCTGGGTGTGTCGGTCATGGCGGGAGAGTCGCAGGTCAGGCTCCCGCTGTCGAACCGGTTTCGGCGCAGGCCGTGCGCAGCCTGCGGATGCCCTCGGTGATCTCGGCGGTGCTCGCGACCGCCGCGTAGCTCAGGCGCAGGTGGGCCGCCGGGGGCTCGGCGCTGAAGTAGGGGCGGCCCGGGGTGACGGCCACGCCCGCGCGCAGGGCGGCGGACAGGAGCGCCCACTCGTCCGTTCCGTCGGGCAGGCGCAGCCAGAGCTGGTAGCCGCCGGACGCGATGTGGGGCAGGGCGAGTTCGGGCAGCCGCAGGCGCAGGGCGGCGGCCATGGCGTCACGGCGGACGCGCAGTTCGGCCGAGACGGCTCGCAGATGGCGGGGCCAGGCGGGCGAGCCGACGAGTTCCAGGGCCGCCTCCTGGAGCGGTCGCGGTACGAAGAAGGTGTCGACGACCTGGATGGCCCGCAGCCGTTCCAGGACCGGTCCGCGGGCGGCCAGCGCGGCCACCCGGAAGCTCGGTGAGGTGGCCTTGGTCAGCGAGCAGACGTGCACGACGACTCCGTCGGGGTCGTCCGAGGCCAGCGGACGCGGCAGCGGCCCCGAGTCCTCGTGCACGAGCCGGCGTACGAAGTCGTCCTCGATGACGAACGCGCCCGCCGCGCGGGCGATCCGCAGCACCTCGCCGCGCCGCTCGGGGGCGAGCACCGCGCCGGTCGGATTCTGGAAGAGCGGCTGGCAGACGAAGACCCGGGCGCCGGTGGCGCGGAAGGCGTCGGCGAGCAGGGCCGGCTTCACCCCGTCCCGGTCCACGGGCACGGGCACGGGCCGCAGTCCGGCCGCGCGGGCGATCGCCAGCATGCCGGGATAGGTGGGCGACTCGACGAGGACCGGGGCGCCGGGCGGGGCGAGCGCGCGCAGCGCGGTGGTCAGCGCGGACTGGCCGCCGGCCGTGATGAGCACCTCGGCGGCGGTGATGGCGCCGCCGATGCCCCGTGCGAACCACTCGCGCAGCTCGGGCAGCCCGTCCACCGGCGGGCGCGCCCAGACGCCCGGGCGGCGGCCCGCCCGCGACAGCGCCGCGGCCATCGCCCGTTCCGGCTGCAGCGAGGGGTGCAGGTAGCCGCCGTTGAACTCGATGACTCCCGGCGGCGGGGCGGCCAGCGAGACGAGCACGCCCGAGGCGTCCACGGTGCGGGGTACGAGTTCGGTCGTGGCGTCCGCGCTGAGGGCGACCTCCTGCCAGGAGGTGTCCCCGACAGCGGGCCCGGCGGCGCGCGGCTCGGCCCGGAAGGCCCCCGCACCGGGCCGGGTGACCACCAGGCCCTCGGCGGAGAGCTGGGCCAGCGCCCGGGACACGGTCACGGGACTCACCCGGAACCGCTCGACGAGTGCGCGACTGGACGGCAGCTTTCCGCCCGGAGAGTAGCGGTCCAGCTCACCCCGCAGCCGATCGGCCAGATCAGCGACACTGCTACGCTCGTGCATGAGAGCAGAGAATAGCGCTACCACGCGGACCTCGATAGCGGTGGCCGGCACACCCTCCGCGCCCGGCGCACCCTCCGTGTCCGGTACACCCTCTGTACCCGGCACACCCGGCGGCCCTTCCGGGAACGTCCGGGACGCCGCCCGGCCGGACCCCCGCACCGGAACCCTCATGGCCGCGCTCGGCGTCGTCGCCTTCTCCCTCACCTTTCCCGCCACCGCGTGGGGCCTGGAGGGCTTCGGCCCCTGGTCGCTCGTGGCCGTGCGGAGCGTCCTGGCCGCGGTCGTCGCGGGCGGCTGTCTGCTCGCCCTGCGCGTCCCGGTCCCCGGCCGCCGGCACTGGGCGGGGCTCGCCGTCGTCGCCGCCGGAGTCGTCCTCGGCTTCCCGATGCTCACCACCCTCGCCCTGGAGACCTCGACGACCGCGCACGCCGCGGTCGTCGTCGGTCTGCTCCCCCTGACGACCGCCCTGTTCTCGGCGCTGCGCGTCGGCACCCGCCCCTCCCGCACCTTCTGGGTGGCGGCGTCCGCGGGCGCCGCAGTGGTCATCGCGTTCACCGTGCAGCAGAGCGGCGGCGCCCTGAGCAGCGCGGACGCCTACCTCTTCGGAGCGCTGCTGATCTGCGCGGCGGGCTACACGGAGGGCGGCCGACTGGCCCGGGTGATGCCGGGCTGGCAGGTCATCGGCTGGGCGCTGGTCCTGTGCCTGCCGCTCACGGTGCCCGTGGCCGCGGTCGCCCTGGCGTACGAGCCCGTGGAGCTGACCGCGCACAGTGTGACCGGGCTGCTGTGGGTCGCGGTCGGCTCGCAGTTCCTCGGCCTGGTCGTCTGGTACCGCGGGATGGCGGCGATCGGCATTCCGAAGGCCAGTCAGCTGCAGCTGGCCCAGCCGCTGCTCACCCTGGTGTGGTCGGTGCTGCTGCTGGGCGAGCACCTGACCCCGGCCGCCCCGCTGACGGCCGCCGCCGTACTCGTCTGCATCGCCGTCACGCAACGGGCCCGGGGCTGACCGGTTCGTCCGGCCCGGCCCCAACCCGCGCTACCCGCCGTAGACTTGCGGTCACGAATCGCCACTCCCGTGCGGAACGAGGAGGCCCTACAGATGCAGGCAACCGTAGGCGACCATCTGCTGGTGCACGGCAGGATCGTCGGGCAGCACGACAGGGTCGCGGAGGTCATCGAAGTGCTCGGACAGCAGGGGAGCCCCCCGTACCGGGTCCGCTTCGAGGACGGTCACGAGTCCCTGATGTCCCCCGGCCCCGACTGCGTGGTCCAGCACCACGAGGACACTCCCCGGTAGATCAGCGGGTGCGTCAGCGCGAGGGCTTCGCCGGCTGCTGGTAGTGGTCGGCGACCACCCTCGCCATGGCTCCGATCCGGTCGGCGGCCACTTCCTTGGCCGAGAAGAAGACATGTCCTGCCACCTGCGGATGGTCCGCGGCGAGCGTGAGATGCGCGGACAGCTCGGCCGGGTCCTGCCAGGCCGCGGGCTGCGCCGGGTCACCGGCCTTGTACAGCGCCTCACCGACGTACAGCTTCGTCCTGGTGCCCTGCGCGACCTGCGACCACCAGGGGACGAGCTTCGCGTAGTCGGCCGCGGCGAAGCCGATGTTCCAGTACAGCTGCGGGCAGATGTAGTCGATCCAGCTCTCCCGGACCCACTTCCTGGTGTCCGCGTGCAGGTCGTCGTACGTCTGCACGCCGGCCCGGCTGTCCGAGCCCAGCGAGTCGGTCGTGGCGTTGCGCCACACCCCGAAGGGGCTGATGCCGAACCGCGTGCCGGGCCTGACCTCCTTGATCCGGGCGGCCGTCTCCAGCACCAGCCGGTCGATGTTGTTGCGCCGCCACGCGGCCCGGTCCGGGAACTGCCCGCCGTGCGCGGCGTACGCGGCGTCGTCGTCGAAGACCTGGCCCGCCACCGGGTACGGATAGAAGTAGTCGTCCCAGTGGACGGCGTCCACGGCGTACTTCTTCACCGCGTCCAGCATCGCGTCCTGCACGAACGCGCGGACCTCGGGCAGACCGGGGTTGTAGTAGAGCTTCCCGCCGTAGGGCACGATCCAGTCGGGGTGCACGCGGGCCGGGTGCGAGGCGACGAGCCGCGTCGGGTCGGTGTGGTTGGCGACGCGGTACGGGTTGAACCAGGCGTGCAGTTCGAGCCCCCGGGCGTGGGCCTCCGTGACGGCGGTGCCCAGCGGGTCCCAGCCGGGGTCCTTGCCCTGGACCCCGGTCAGGTACTGCGCCCAGGGTTCGAAGGGTGAGGCCCACAGGGCGTCTGCGGTGGGGCGCACCTGGAAGATCACGGCGTTCAGCCGGCGCTCCACCGCCGTGTCGAGGTGCGCGAGCAGTTCGGCGCGCTGCTGCGCCGCGCTCAGACCGGACTTCGAGGGCCAGTCGCGGTTCGCCACGGTCGCCAGCCACATGCCGCGCAGCGCACCGGCGGGGTCCCGGCGCCGGTGCCGTCGGCCGTCGTGCCCGCCTCTGCCTCCTCCACCGCCCCCTCCCCCTCCTCCGGACAGCTCCGCCGCCACGGCCACTCCCGCCGTGACGAGTCCCGACAGTCCGGCCGCCGCGGTCAACGCGAATCCCCGTCGTGACATACGCCCCATGCCGTACACCCCAAAACGCAGTGGGTCCGCCCGGTCACGGACCGTCTACCTCGCACAGCATGCACGACCCGGCCCGCCGGACGGGGACAGATCCGGAGTAACGTGCGTGGCGTCGGCGGGTACCGGACAACGGACACCCGCCGGTCCCATGACAGTGAGAGCGGACAGCGACAGCGAAAGGGACGATGTGACCGACATCGAACGCGTCGGAGTGGTGGGCTGCGGCCAGATGGGAGCGGGCATCGCCGAGGTGTGCGCCCGCGCCGGCCTGGATGTGAAGGTCGCCGAGACCACTGGTGAGGCGTTGGAGATTGGCCGGACCCGGCTCTACAACTCGCTCTCCAAGGCCGCCGAGCGCGGCAAGATCTCCGAGGAGGAGCGGGACGCCACCCAGGCGCGGCTCTCCTTCACGACCGACCTCGGCGAGTTCTCCGACCGCGATCTGGTGATCGAGGCGGTCGTCGAGAACGAGCAGGTGAAGACGGAGATCTTCCAGGTCCTCGACCAGGTGGTGCTGCGGCAGGACGCGATCCTCGCCTCGAACACCTCCTCCATCCCGCTGGTGAAGCTCGCCGTCGCCACCTCGCGGCCCGACCAGGTCATCGGCATCCACTTCTTCAACCCGGCCCCGGTGCAGAAGCTCGTCGAGCTGATCCCGGCGCTGACCACGTCCGAGGGCACCATCAGCCGGGCGCAGTCCCTGGTGGAGAAGATCCTCGGCAAGCACGCAATCCGGGCGCAGGACCGCTCGGGCTTCGTGGTCAACGCGCTGCTGATCCCGTACCTGCTCTCCGCGATCCGGATGTTCGAGTCCGGGATGGCGAGCCGCGAGGACATCGACAACGGCATGGAGCTGGGGTGTGCGCATCCGATGGGGCCGCTCAAGCTGTCCGATCTGATCGGGCTCGACACGGTGGCCTCGGTCGCGTACTCGATGTACGAGGAGTACAAGGAGCCGTTGTACGCGGCTCCGCCGCTGCTTCAGCGGATGGTCGACGCGGGGCGTCTTGGGCGGAAGTCGGGGTCGGGCTTCTACACCTACGGGTAGGGCCCGGGTTTGTGTCGGGAGGGGGGCCGGGGGTTGCTTGTCGGCTGCGGGTCCGCTGTGGCTGGTCGCGCAGTTCCCCGCGCCCCTAAAAAGCACGGGCGCCAGCGCCCCTTCAAGGCGCCCTGGCCCCCGCTGATCCGAAGCAGTCACCCTCTGTATAAGCGCTGCCCAGTGCGGGCCCGGCTCTCTTTTGAGGGCCGGGCCCGCCGTATTCACACACCGTGTGCGGCGCGGGCACGCATATGCCCCTCGCACACGCTCCCCACGCACCCACCAGGCCTGTTGACTTTCCGTGCACATGTTAGGGATGTGACGACTACGGAAAGGAGCGGACACGTGACCGCCGACCCGGAGCATCCCGTGGTCCGAGGAGAAGTCGCAGAGTTACGTCGCCGTCTCGATGTGGCCCATGCCACCGTCGAGGGGTGCATGACTCTGCTCAGCCATCGCGCCGAACAGACCGCCAAGGAGCTCGACGACCTGAGCAGTCGGGTCATCGCGCTGGAGCACACCCGCTGGCCGCTGCGCGCGGTCGCGGTCGTCACGGCAGTGGGCGCGCTGGCCGTGGCGGTCTGGCAGGCTCTGGGCCGTTGAGCCCGTGGACGCGGTGGGGGATCAGGGCAAGGCGTCCTGCCCGAGCCTCAGATGGTGCAGGAGGAGCAGCGCGGCAGCCATATTGGCGGCCGGAACCTCACCGCGGGCGACCATGTCGGGAGCGAGCTTCAGGGGAACCCATTCCCGGCGGTCGGACTCGAAGTCGTCCACAGGATGCCCGATGTACGCGCCTTCGTCGGCCCAGTAGATGTGGTGCCGGGCGTCGGTGAGCCCGTTCGAGGGCTCGACGCTCATCAGATGGCGCAGAGGTCCCGGCCGCCAGCCGGTCTCCTCCTCCAGTTCGCGGGCCGCCGCGACGGCGATGTCCTCGCCGTCCTCGACGACGCCCGCGGGAAGCTCCCATCCCCAGCTGTCGGTGATGAAGCGGTGCCGCCACAGCAGCAGCACCTCGTTCGCCTCGTTCACGACAGTGGCCACGGCGACGGGACGCAGCCGTATTAAGAAGTGATCGAGATGCCGCCCGTCGGGCAAGGCGACATCCGCGAGATTGACGCTGAACCAGCGATTTGCGTACACGATTTGTTCGTTCTGTTTCGTCCACTGCACTTTTCTGCCACCTTTCGACGGGTAGGTGGCAATATCGCAGCAGGAGTGTCCGCACAGCAGGCTCGCAGTGTGCCGCTCCCGGCGCAGTGGCAGGCGCAAAGGCACCCGCCAGGAGGGCTCGTGGCCCACCGGGCGGTCGGGACGGTCGATGTCGGAGCTGTTCCTAGAGCGGCACGCGCAGTGCTCCGTCGATGAGTTCGGCGGCCTCGGAGGTGCCCGCGCATCCGCTGGCCACCAGGTGTTCGCGTACCGCCCGCAGTCTGTCGCGCAGCCGCTGGGACTCCATCCCGCGCGCCCGTTCCGCCATTTCGACCGCGGTGACCACCGCTCTGTCGGCGTTCCCCTGGCGCAGTTCGATCTGGCTGAGCATGGCGAGCCGGTGCACCCGGCCCCGGTCGTGCGCCGGATTGTCCACGGCAGCCGCCGCGTGCTCCCGCGCGGCGCTCAGGTCGCCGAGGCTCAACAGCGCCTCCGCCACCTGCACGTTGACCAGGCCCGGTTGGACATAACCGGTCTCGTCCGGCTCATAGCCGCGCCGGATGCGGTCGGCGGCCTGCTCGGCACGCCGGATGCAGGACAGCGCGCTGCTGCCGTCACCGAGGTGCGCGTACGCCTTGGCCTGCATCGCGGAGAGGTCCGAGGCGAGCGCCGGCGTGATGTGCCGCCCCGCGGCGCGCAGCGCGGCCTCGGCGAAGGCCACCGCCTGCCGGTGCTCACGCATGAACAGCGCCTGGTTGACGAGCAGCGCGATCACATAGGCGCCCAGTCCCCTGTCCCCGCTGGCCTTCGCGAGCCTGAGCGCCTGGTGGAAGTAGCGCTGGGCGAGCCCGTGCGCGTCGGAGTCGTACGCGCAGATGCCGGCGATCGCCACGAGGCCGCCGGTGGCGCGGTGGAGCTGACGGCCGGTCGCGTCGGTGTAGCTGCCGCGCAGCAGCGGCGCGGTCTCGGAGTTGAGGAATCCGACGATGCGCGTACGGGTCGCGACGCCGCCGGCCTTGCGGTACATCTGCTCATAGTGGGCGCGGGCGGCGCGCAGCATCTCGATGTCGGACATGCGCACGCGGTGCCGTCCGCCGCGTGAGACGTCCACGTCCTCCGGCGGGTTCTCCCACTCCCACACGGGCATCACGGCGGGCGTGCCGGTGACGGCGGGGGCGCCCAGTATGTGCGGGCGCTGCTGTTCGTCGGAGCGCCACAGCGCGGTGGCCCGCTCGACGAAGCCGGAGAGCGTCGTACCGTGCGGGGTGGCGGGTTCGCCGGGTACGCCGAGGCCGATGTCGTCGAGCGTGACGGGCCGTTGGAGCCGGGCGGCGAGGACCTCGCAGATGAGGTCGGGCACCTGGCCACGGGGGCGCTGGCCCTTCAACCACCGTGCCACGGCGGTGTGTTCGTAGCGGAGGGCGAGACCGCGCACCCGTCCTGCCTGGTTCACATGGGCCGCGAGTCCCGCGTGGGAGATTCCGGCCTCGTCGAGGATCGCGTCGAGCAGAGTGTTGGGCTGCATGAAGGCCATCCGATGGCTGGGTGCAGACGGTGCTTTTCAACCTAGCGCCTCTCCCTTCACACGGGGTGTGAACGGAGTGCCCGGATCCGGGCAGTACGCGCGCTGTTGCGGAGAGTGGTGAGCCGGTTGACTGAACTGCCTCGCAAGAGGCCGGCCGGGCCGCCGGCTCCCCCTCGTACAGTGCGGCGGCCCGGAATCACGCCGTCCGTCCCGCTGCCTGCCCGACACTCCGTGGCGGGCGGACGGTGCCGTTCCCCGCGCCCCTAGAGGGGCGTTGCCAGTTGCTCTCGGTGGGATGTCTGAACGTGTGTTCTGGCATTGGCCACCACCAACAGTGCTACGTCGTCCGTCGGGAAACCGTCTGCGTGGGCCAGCAGTTGGGTGAAGACCGTGCCCAGGACCTCCTGGGGGGAGGTCGGGTGGGTGCGGGTCGCCTCGGTCAGGGCGGCGGGGAGAGGGAAGAAGCGGCCCGCGCTGTCGCGGGCGTCCTCGGCGCCGTCCGTGTACAGGAACAGCGCCTCGCCCGGCAGCAGGGGCCCGCAGCGGGTGACGGGCAGTTCGGCGGGGAGCGGGAAGGCCCCGAGCGGCGGCAGCGGATCACCGAAGCCCAGATGCTCCACTCCGTCCTCGCCCCCGCGCAGCAGATACGGCCAGGGGTGCCCGCAGTTCAGGGCGCGCGTCTCGCCGTCGTGGCCGATCTCCAGCAGCAGCACGGTGACGAACTCCTCGGCGACGGGACTGTCGGGGTCCAGCCCGGAAGGGCCGGCCGAGGGGTGCTCGGCCTTGGCGCGCTCCCTGAGGTGCCGGGCCATGGCGCGCTCCAGTTTCCGCAGCACGCCGGGGAGTTCGGGTTCGTCGTGGACGGCCTCGCGGAAGCTGCCCAGGACGGCGGCGACCGTCCCGATGGCGGCCAGCCCGTGCCCGCGGACGTCTCCCATCACGACCCGGACGCCGTGTTCCGTACCGATCACCTCGTACAGATCGCCGCCGACGGCGGCCCCGCGGTCCGCGGAGACCTGGGCGGCGGCGACGTTCAGCCCGTCGACACTCGGGGGCAGCGGGCGCAGGAGAACGCCCTGAGCGGCCCCCGCCACTCTGCGGATCTGCCGCAGCTCCCGCAGCAGCCCCCGTCTGACGTGCAGGATCAGTCCCGTGCCGACGGCGAAGAACACGGCGCAGGTGGCGATCCGCGCGCCGAGCCCGTTCTGCTGGGCGAGCGGGCAGGCCAGCTTGTAGGTGATCGCCACCGCGCCCCAGGCGGTGGGCAGTCCCAGCGCGAGCAGCCTGCGCAGCCGCTGCCGACGGCGGACGCCGGCTCTCGTGCGACCGAAGGTCAGGTGTTTCCCCCGGTGCCCCGCCCGACGGGGCACCCCAGCCTTGCTACGGATCATGCCGACGGCCCCCCTAGGCCCTGTCCAGCACAGGCACCGACCACTTCGGCCGGGTCGATTCTGTCGACCCCACCCCCCGCCCGCCCCGAACCCCCCACACTTGTCACCCAAATGAGTGATCCCCCACAAACAGCACAAAGGGCGCCTCCGCAAGGAGACGCCCTGTGTCTTCAGGGGCGCGAGGAACTGCGCGACCGGCCACGATGCACCTGCACATCACCACACAGCCCGAGGGCAACGCCCGCTAGGGGCGCGGGGAACTGCGCGGCCAGCCACATCGGACCCGCACCCGACCGACGACCCGCAGTCCCCCGCCCCCATCAGAACCGGCGGAGCTAACTGCGCAGAACAGCCCCCGTACGCGCGCCCGCGAGGGCAACCGCCGCATCCCGCGCGGCAGACGCCTCGTCGACGGTCAACGTGCGATCCCCCGCACGGAAGCGCAACGCGTAAGCGAGCGACTTCCGCCCCTCACCGAGCTGCTCCCCCTCGTACACGTCGAACAGCCGCACGGACTCCAGGAGTTCACCCGCGCCCTCACGCAACGCGGCCTCGACCTCCGCGGCCGGCACGTCCCGCGCGACGACGAGCGCGACATCCTGCGTGGCGACGGGGAACGTGGAGATGCGCGGCGCGGCCAGCGGACCCGTACCGGCCTGCTCCAGCAGATCGAGCTCGATCTCCATGGCGCAGGTGCGCTCGGGCAGGTGCAGCGCCTTGACGACCCGCGGGTGCAGCTCACCGGCGTGGCCGACGAGCGTCTCCTCGCCGTTCACCGTGGCGTACAGCGCGGCGCAGCGCCCCGGGTGCCAGGGAGCGTGCCGGTCACCGCGCACGGTCAGTTCGACACCGGCCTCCCGGGCGACGGTACGCGCGGCCTCGACCGCGTCCGCCCAGGTGGCCGGGCGGCCCTTGCCCCACCAGCCGGCCTGCTCACGGGCGCCCGCGAGGACGACGGCGGCGCGGCGCGGCTGATGCGGCAGCGCGGAGTCGATCCCGGCGATCTCCTCGTCGGTGGGCCGGCGGTCGACGGGCAGCCGCTCGGCCTTGTGCTCCTGGCCGGTCGGCCTGAAGACCAGGCCGGTCTCGAAGAGCGCGAGGTCGTGCGAGCCCCGGCCGTCGTTGCGGCGCAGCGCGCCGAGGAGCCCCGGCAGCAGCGTCGTACGCATCGCGGGCTCTTCGTCGGAGAGCGGGTTGGCGAGCGTCACCACGGTGCGGCGCGGGTCGTCGGCCTCCAGGCCGAGCTGGTCGAGCACCTCGGTGCCGATGAACGGGTAGTTCAGCGCCTCCACGTACCCGGCGCCGGCCAGCGCGCGCCCGACGCGGCGGTGCAGCCGCTGCCGGTCGGTCAGGCCCAGGCCCGCGGGGGGCTTGGGCAGCGTCGAGGGCAGGTTCTCGTAGCCCTCAAGCCGGATGACCTCTTCGGCGAGGTCGTTCGGGTCGGTGAGGTCGGGCCGCCACGACGGCACGGTGACGATCAGCTCGTCCTGGCCGTAGACGTCGCAGCCGACCTGCTGGAGGCGGCGTACGACGGTCTCGCGGCCGTAGTCGACGCCCGCGACCTTGTCCGGGTGGTCCGCCGGGATGGTGATGGTGTGCGGCGCGGACGGGGAGATGACCTGGGTGACGCCCGCGTCGGCGGTGCCGCCCGCGAGGAGGACCAGCAGGTCGACCGTGCGCTGCGCGGCGGCGGCAGCGGCCTCGGGGTCGACGCCCCGCTCGAAGCGCTTGGACGCCTCGGAGGCCAGCTTGTGCCGGCGGGCCGTGCGGGCGATGGAGATCGGGTCGAAGTGCGCGGCCTCGACGACGACCTCGGTGGTGGTGCCCTCGGTGTCGTCGATCTCGGTGTTGGCACCGCCCATGACTCCCGCGAGGCCGATGGGCCCGCGGTCGTCGGTGATCACCAGGTCGCCGGCGTCGAGCGTGCGCTTGGCGCCGTCGAGGGTGGTGAGCTTCTCGCCCTGCTCGGCCCGGCGCACACCGATCGCACCCTGGATGCGGGAGCGGTCGTACGCGTGCAGGGGCTGCCCGAGCTCCAGCATCACGTAGTTGGTGATGTCGACGGCCAGCGAGATGGGGCGCATGCCCGCCTTCTGGAGGCGGCGCGTCAGCCAGATCGGGGAGCGGGCCTCGGGCGACAGACCGGTGACGGTCCGCGCGGTGAAGCGGTCGCAGCCCAGCGGGTCGGCGACCTGGACCGGGTACCCGAAGGCGTTCGGGCCGGGCACGTCGAGCAGCGCCGGGTCGCGCAGGTCGAGGCCGTAGGCGGTGGCGGCCTCGCGGGCCACACCGCGCATCGACAGGGCGTAGCCGCGGTCGGGCGTGACGGCGATGTCGAGGACCTCGTCGACCAGCTCCAGCAGCTCGATCGCGTCCGTGCCGACCTCGTGCTCGGGCGGCAGGACGATGATGCCGCCACTGCCGTCGTCGCCCATGCCCAGCTCGTCGCCGGAGCAGATCATGCCGTGGGAGGTCTTGCCGTACGTCTTGCGCGCGGCGATCGCGAAGTCGCCGGGCAGGACGGCGCCGGGCAGGACCACGACGACCTTGTCGCCGACGGCGAAGTTGCGGGCGCCGCAGACGATCTCCTGCGGCTCGCCGGTGCCGTTGGCGCTGCCGACGTCGACGGTGCAGAAGCGGATGGGCTTCTTGAAGCCCTCCAGCTCCTCGATGGTCAGGACCTTGCCGACGACGAGCGGCCCCTTGAGGCCGGCGCCGAGCTGTTCGACCCGCTCGACCTCAAGGCCGGCGGAGACGAGCTTGGCCTGCACATCGCGGCCGGTCTCGGTGGCGGGGAGGTCGACGTACTCCCGCAGCCAGGAAAGCGGGACCCGCATCAGATCTCCATCCCGAACGGCCGGGTGAACCGGACGTCACCCTCGACCATGTCTCGCATGTCTTCGACGTTGTGGCGGAACATCAGCATCCGCTCGATGCCGAACCCGAAGGCGAATCCGCTGTACTTCTGGGGGTCCACACCGCAGGCGACGAGCACGCGCGGGTTGACCATGCCGCAGCCGCCCAGCTCGATCCAGCCCTCGCTGGAGCAGGTGCGGCAGGGGCGGTCGGGGTTGCCGACGGACTCGCCCTTGCAGACGTAGCAGAGCATGTCCATCTCGGCGGACGGCTCGGTGAAGGGGAAGAAGTTCGGCCGCAGCCGGGTCTTCATGTCGGCGCCGAAGAGCGAGCGGACCATGTGGTCCAGGGTGCCCTTCAGGTCGGCCATGGTCAGGCCCTCGTCGATGGCGAGCAGCTCGATCTGGTGGAAGACCGGGGTGTGCGTGGCGTCCAGTTCGTCCGTGCGGTACACGCGGCCGGGGCACACGATGTAGACGGGCGGCTCACGGTCCAGCATGGCGCGGGCCTGCACCGGCGAGGTGTGGGTGCGCAGCACGACACCGGACTCGTCGCCGGAGCCCTCGGTGCCCTGCGTGCCGTTGGCGCTCCGCACGAAGAAGGTGTCCTGCATCTGCCGGGCCGGGTGGTCCGGGGTGAAGTTGAGGGCGTCGAAGTTGAACCACTCCGCCTCGACCTCGGGGCCCTCGGCGATCTCGTATCCCATGGACACGAAGACGTCCGCGACCCGCTCCATCATGGTGGTCAGCGGGTGCCGGGCGCCGGCCGGTACCCGGTCGTGGGGCAGTGTGACGTCCACGGCCTCCTCGACCAGCACACGGGCGTCCCGCTCGGCCTCCAGTTCGACCTGGCGGCCGGCGAGTGCCTTGTTCACCGCGCCACGGGCCTGGCCGACGAGCTTGCCCGCGGCGGCCTTGGCGTGCGGGGGCAGGGCGCCGATCTCGCGGTTGGCGAGGGCCAGCGGCGAGGCGCCGCCGGTGTGGGCGACCTTGGCCTCCTGGAGCGTGTCGAGGTCACCGGCGGCGGCGAAGGCGGCGAGCGCCTCGTCCCGCATGCGCTCGATCTCTTCCGGTTTCAGTGCCTCGACCTCAACAGGGTCGTACGACTTGTTCGGTGCCGACATCTCTTCCCGTGCTTCCGATTGGTTGGCCGAAGGTCCCCGTCGCGACTCGCGGGACGCCCTGTCCCTGAAAAGGGGACGCAAAGGTGCCAAAGGCCGAGTCTAACGGGGGTGAGGTGTGCGAATGCGCCCGTGGGGGCCGCTACGGCGTCACAGCAGATACGCCGGGGTGCCCACGGGCAGCGTAAATCGGAACTCGGCGCCGCCCTCGGGCGCGCGGCCGACGGTGATGGTGCCGCCGTGGGCTTCGACGATGCCCTTGACGATGTACAGCCCGAGGCCGGTGCCGCCGCGCTTGCTGCCCCGCCAGAAGCGGGTGAAGACGCGGTTCATGGACTCCTCCGGGATTCCGGGGCCCTCGTCGCTCACCGTGACCGACGTGCAGACGTCCTCCCCTTCGCGGGGCGACGGCGCGGGCTCCACGTCGATGGTGACGGTTCCCTCGCCGTGCCGCACCGCATTTTCCAGCAGATTGCTGAGCACCTGGTCGACCTTGTCGGGGTCGGCCCACAGGTCGGGCAGGGGCTGGCCGATGCGCAGCAGGAAGCGGTCGGCGGACTGTCCCGAGGCCACGTACGCCTGGATGTGCCGGCCGACGGCGGCGCCTATGTCCACCGGCTGACGCCGTACCTCAAGGCGCCCGGAGTCGATGCGGGAGATGTCGAGGAGCTCGGCGATGAGGCGGGTGACGCGGTTGGCGTCCGCGTCGACCGTCTCCAGCATCAGCTTCTTCTGGTCGTCGGTGAAGCGCTCCCACTTGGCGAGCAGCGTGGCCGTGAAGCCCTTGACGGAGGTGAGCGGCGAGCGCAGTTCGTGGGCGACGGTGGCGATCAGTTCGGCGTGGCTGCGCTCGGTGCGGCGGCGGCCCTCGGTGTCGCGCAGCGAGACGACGACCCGCCGGACCGGGCCGAGGGGCCGCACTCGCATGTACCGCGCGGTCACCAGGACCTCGCGGCCGCCGGGGAGCAGGAGGTTGCGTTCGGGCTGTCCGACCCGGATCGCGAGTCCGCCGTACGGGTCGGTGAGCTGCCACCAGCGGCGGCCTTCGAGGTCCTCCAGCGGCAGGGCCCGCTCCAGATGGTGGCCGAGGGCCTCGGCGGCGGGGGTGGCGGTGATACGGACGGCGGCGGCGTTGAAGCAGATCACCCGGCCGCGTTCGTCGGCGATCACGAGGCCGTCGGGGAGGTCGTCGGGGTCGATGCCGAGCTCTTGGAGGTTCGCGGGATCGGCGTGCCGGGGCGCGGGAGCGCTCCGCACCTCGTGTGCCCGCAGCGCGCTCTGCGCACCGCTCGTGCCGACACCCATCCCCGTACCCCACCTCTCGTCCGGCATCCGGGGCAACCTCCCTGCTCAAGCGCAGCCGAGAGCTTGGGGGGCGGGTCCCCGGGCCCGTCACCCTACTAGCTGGGAGTGACCGGACGGACCCCCTCAGGAACGAGCACGGCGGGCACGCTGCGCGCGAGCCGACGCGTAGAGACATACGGCGGCGGCCGTCGCGAGGTTCAGGGATTCGGCCTTGCCGTGGATCGGGACGCGCACGACGGCGTCCGCCAGCGCACGTGTCTCCTGCGGGAGCCCCCATGCCTCGTTGCCGAAGACCCAGGCGGTCGGCCCGCCCATGGTGCCCTTGTCGAGTTCGTCGTCGAGGTCGTCCTCGCCCGCTCCGTCGGCGGCCAGGATGCGTACGCCGGCGTCCCTGAGCCCCTGCACGGCCTGCTCCACGGGGACGCCGACCGCGACGGGCAGATGGAACAGCGAGCCGACGGACGCCCGTACGGACTTGGGGTTGTAGAGGTCGACGGAGGCGTCGGTGAGGACGACGGCGTCGGCGCCGGCCGCGTCGGCGCAGCGCAGCACGGTGCCCGCGTTCCCGGGGTCCCGGACGTGCGCCAGGACGGCGACCAGCGTGGGCCGCGCCGCGACGATGTCCTCGAAGGGGGTGTCCAGGAAGCGGCAGATGCCGACGAGTCCCTGCGGGGTGACGGTGGTCGAGATGTCGGCGATCACGTCGTCGGCGGCGAGGTGCAGCCGGGCTCCGGCTTCCCGGGCCTCCCCCACGATGTCGGCGTACCGCTCGGCGGCGTCGACCGTGGCGAACAGTTCGACGAGCGCGGGCTCGGTGCCGACGCGGTGGGCTGCGGCCTCCCGCACGGCCTGGGGCCCCTCGGCGAGGAACAGCCGCTCCTTGCCCCGGAAGCTGCGCCTCGCGAGCCGCCGGGCGGCGGAGACGCGCTGCGAGCGGGGGGAGATCAGCTCGGGGCCGCTGGACATGGACTCACCTTCGGTTCAGGGGCGGGGCGTACCGCTTGCCGCGCCGAGGGGGGTGCCCCTCCTGAAGACAGCACGCGCGGTCGAGGAGAACACGCGAACAAAACAAATGTGGGCCCGCAGCCAAAAAGGCGAGCGAGCCCACACGGAGGTTCCGGCCGAGGCCAGCGCCAGCGTCACGCAGCCTTGGGCGCGTTGACGTCCGACGGCAGGGCCTTCTGCGCGACCTCGACGAGCGCGGCGAACGCGCCTGCGTCGTTGACGGCCAGCTCCGCGAGGATCTTGCGGTCCACCTCGATGTTGGCGGCGTTCAGACCCTGGATGAGGCGGTTGTACGTCATGCCGTTCTGGCGGGCCGCAGCGTTGATGCGCTGGATCCACAGCCGACGGAAGTCGCCCTTGCGCTTCTTGCGGTCGTTGTAGTTGTAGACCAGGGAGTGGGTGACCTGCTCCTTGGCCTTGCGGTACAGACGCGAACGCTGACCGCGGTAGCCGCTGGCGGCTTCGAGGATCGCCCGGCGCTTCTTGTGGGCGTTGACTGCCCGCTTGACGCGTGCCACTTGTTAACTCCTTGTAGCGGGACCGTGGTGGTCGTCACACGGTCCGAAATCGATGGGGTCCCGGTCCTGGCGTACGGCGCCGAAGCGCCGGACGTCACTTGCCGAGAAGCTTCTTGATCTTCTTGGCGTCGCCCGGGGCCATCTCGGCGTTGCCGGTGAGGCGGCGCGTCACGCGCGACGACTTGTGCTCAAGCAGGTGGCGCTTGCCGGCACGCTCGCGGAGCACCTTGCCGGAGCCGGTGATCTTGAAGCGCTTACTGGCACCGCTGTGCGACTTGTTCTTCGGCATGGCGCCGTTCTCTCCTCGTCGGTGGCGTTCCTGTGCCCGGTCGTCAGACCGGGCACAACGGAACGTCATATGTATCGGTTGACGTCCCCGGACTCGCGTCCGGAAACCCCTGGGACTCGCACCCCGGGATCAGGCTTCGGCGGGAGCCTCGGCCGGGGCCTCTGCGGCCTCGGTCGCGGCGACCTCCTCGTCGGAGATGTCGTCACCCGCGTGGTTCTGCGACTTGCCCGGGTTGGCCTTCGCCTCCGCCTTGCGGGCCGCCTGGGCCTCGCGGGCTTCGGCCATCGCCTCTGTCTTCTTCTTGTGCGGGCCGAGAACCATGATCATGTTTCGGCCGTCCTGCTTCGGGTTCGACTCGACGAACCCGAGGTCCTCGACGTCCGAGGCGAGCCGCTGCAGCAGTCGGTAGCCGAGTTCCGGCCGGGACTGCTCGCGACCACGGAACATGATCGTGATCTTGACCTTGTCGCCCTGCTTGAGGAACCGGACGACGTGACCCTTCTTGGTGTCATAGTCGTGCGGGTCGATCTTCGGCCGGAGCTTCATCTCCTTGATGACCGTGTGCGCCTGGTTCTTGCGCGCCTCACGGGCCTTCATGGCCGACTCGTACTTGAACTTCCCGTAGTCCATGAGCTTGCAGACCGGCGGACGCGCGGTCGCGGCCACCTCGACCAGGTCGAGGTCGTACTCCTGCGCAAGCTCCAGGGCCTTGGCAAGCGGAACAATCCCGACCTGCTCACCGCTGGGACCGACAAGTCGTACCTCGGGAACGCGAATCCGGTCGTTGATGCGGGGCTCGGCGCTGATGGATCCTCCTCGGATAGCACCACACGGCTGTCTGGCAGACAGCTCGCGTACGTCTTCTCACTGAACCAACCGCCATGGGACATGAAAAATGCCCCGGACGGGACACAGGCGGTGGCTCCAAGGATGACCGGAGCACCGCCGCGGTCAACCGCGGGGCGCATATCCAGCGGCTCCATCGTCCGTACGGAACGATGGGGGCCGCCTGACCGGATGACCCGCCTTCCCGGAGGATGGTCGGGTGGGAGTTCGGAGCCTCCACTTGTGGGCCGGGCACAGGAGTGTCCGGCCGGTCGTTACACAAGGTTAGCAGTTCCCCCCGGGTGGTGCGAATCGGTGTGCGGGCACCGGTCCTGTACAGTCCCTCCGCTCTCCAGCGGGCGGGCCACGACGTCTCCCGCGGGCGGGGTCCGGCGGGCCGGGGCCTATCGTGTGGGGCATGAGTGACACCCCTCCTGAGTCCCCCGGTTTCGACGACATGACCCGCGACATCGCCGAGGTCCCCGCGGTCGAGGTCCTGGTCACGGTCGCCGTGAACCTGATGAGCGCCGCCGCCGTGAAGCTCGGCCTGTCCGAGGAGGGCGACAAGTACAAGGACCTCGACGAGGCCCGCAAGCTGGTCCACGCCCTGGCCGGGCTGCTCGACGCGAGCGCGACCGAGATCAGCTCCTTCCACGCCTCGCCGCTGCGCGACGGCCTGAAGTCGCTGCAGCTGGCGTTCCGTGAGGCGTCGCTCGTCCCGGACGAGCCGGGCCAGGGCCCGGGCGAGAAGTACACGGGCCCGGTCTACGGCTGAGCCCGGACCCGGTCCGGGCTCCGCGGCTCCGCGGCTCCGCTCCAAAACATCTAAAAAACTAAGTAAGTACTTACCGACGTACGTACAGGGGCTCGCCCGGTGGCGTCGCCTCGGCCGGCAGAAGTGCCAGGTCGAGGCCGCGCACCAGGCGGGCCCTCAGTGTCTCGTCGGCCGCGAGCCGCCGGGCGACGGCCTGTGCGGTGCCGGCCTGGTCGGCGGCCGGGTCCAGGACGAGGGCCAGGGTGCCGTCGGCCTGCCCGGGGCCGAGATGGGCGCGGAGCACCAGGGGCTCGGCGGCGACCGCGGCACGTACCGCGTCGACCACGGCGGGGTCGGCGAGCGGGTCCGCCGTCGTACGCCCCTCGGCGAGCGCCCGCAGCGCCGGTCCCGTCAGCTCGTACGCGACCGGTCCCGCCAGGTCCAGGACGACCGTGTCGGCCTTCTCGTGCGCGGCGGCCTGGAGGGCCTGGTGCAGGGGTACGGCGACGGGGCGGGCCGCCGGGTCCCAGCGGGCCAGGGACTCCGTGGAGGTGAAGGCGGGCAGCGCGGTGCGGTCGCCCGCCTTCAGGGTGGGGACGGCCATGTCGCTGGTCTTCTCGCGGCGCAGCCCGTTCTCGTCCTCCTCCACCTCGCCGAGCACGGCGACGACGGGCACCAGGAGCCGCGCGCCCTTGAGAGCCGCCAGGACGGGGCCGTGCGCGGACCGGTCCTCGGCCCAGGCCGCGAGCGCCGCGCTCAGCCGGGGATCGGCACGGCCGTCGTCGTCGGAGAAACCGGGGTCGGGGATGTTCTTGTTCGCCACGGGAGCCGAGCCTATCGGGGGCGCTCACCCGCCCGATCCGCCGGGCGGACCGCGCGCCTCGCCCGTATTGCCCGCGCCTGCCCGCCTGGGAAATAGGCCGTTCACGGGACTCAGGGGTTTCTCAGCGATCCCTGACACGCTTCTCACACGCGTCTAACCGGGCGCACAGTGGCACGGCCCAGGCTCGCGGCATGTTCCCTCACAGAGCACGCCGGCACGGTGACCGCCCGTCCCGCGCCAGGCCGCTCGGGCACGCGGCGGTCGCCTCCCTCGTCCTGCTCGGCGCCACCGCCTCGGGGGCGGTGTACGTGAGTGCGCGGGCGCACGACGCCGGTGAACTCGTATCCTCCTCGGCGGCATCCCGTACGACGGCCCCGAAGGAGGCGACGGTGGAACCTGTGACGGCGTCCTCGTCCGCGGAGCCCACCCCCGTGTCCGGGGACGCGTCGCTCGCGGAGGCGATGGGCTCCGTCTCCGTCGGGTCCGGGGCGCGGCTGTCGGTGGCGGTGCTGGACACCGAGTCCGGGCGGAGCGCGGTCCACGGGGACGCGGCGTTCGACACCGCGAGCATCGTGAAGGCCGACATCCTGGCCGCGCTGCTGCTGCGGGCGCAGGACGCGGGGCGGGAGCTCACCGCGCAGGAGAAGACGTACGCCTCCGCGATGATCCGCGACAGCGACAACGCGTCCGCCACCGCGCTGTGGCAGGCGATCGGCCGGGCGCGGGGGCTCGCGGCGGCCAACGCGCGTCTCGGCCTCGACGACACCGAGGGCGGCGACGGGGAGCTGTGGGGGCTGACGCAGACCACGGCCGCCGATCAACTCACCCTGCTGGGGCAGATCTTCGGGGACGCCGACGCATCGGAGCTGGACGAGGGCTCCCGGTCCTGTCTGCAGGGGCTGATGGGTGACATCGCCGTGGGCCAGGACTGGGGGGTGTCGGCCGCGGGGCCGACCGGGTTCGCCCTGAAGAACGGGTGGCTGCCGCGGACCGCGACCGGGCTGTGGGACATCAACAGCATCGGGCGGGTGGAGGTGGACGGCCGCGCGTACCTCGTCGCGGTGCTGTCGGACGGCAACTCCACGAAGGCCGAGGGGATCTCGATGGTGGAGGCGGCGGCGAAGGCCGCCGTGAACGCCCTGGCGGAGCCCGGGAGCTGAGGCCTACGGGAGGTCGCTGAGGCGGTTCCCGGGGTGACGGGGCCGTCTGCTGCCCCGCCACAGGACGGTCGCCACGACGAGGAGCACCCCGCCGACGCTGCCCGCCAGGGGGCCGGCCCAGGCGGTCGAGGGCCCGTCGTCCTCGGCGGTGTCGGGGCCCTTGCCGAAGTACTGGTCGGAGTTGGCCGCCGCCCTCAGGTTCTCCGGCTTCAGGCCCGCCGCCCCCGGGTTTGGGGGGGCCGGGGCCCCGCAACCGGATACCCCGGGGTGGTCACCGCCCCCCGCGGGGGGGGGGGGGGGCGGGGGCACAAGGAGGTGCAGTTTGTGCGCCGGGGGCCCCC
>NZ_JBHWZP010000086.1:0-31770 GCF_042728395.1 Streptomyces sp. NPDC060205 | reverse complement strand
TGCGAACGCCGCACTGCGGCGCGTATCAGAGGAGCGGGCGATGGCGGATGAAGAACTGATCAGGCCGCTGCCGGAACTGCTGAAGGAACACGCGAAGAGGTCTCCTTCGCGGGTCGCCTTCGCCGACGACGCGCGTGCCGTCACGTACGAGGAGTTGGAGCAGCGCACAGCGCGTCTGGCCGCGTCCCTGGCCCGCATGGGAGTACGGCGCGGGGACCGGATCGCCATCTGTCTGGGCAACTGTGTGGAGCTGGCGGAGATCCTGCTGGCCGCCGTCAGGGCAGGAGCGGTCGGTGTGCCGCTCAATCCCCGGTCCTCCGACGCCGAGCTCGCCCACTTCCTCAAGGACAGTGGCGCGTCCGTCCTCGTGACCGACCCCTCTCAACTGGCCCGGCGGCACCGCTTCGCCGCCGAGTCCGGCAGTCCGCGCATGCTGCTCACGGGCGCCGGCCCCGTCCCCCAGCACGCCCCCGAGGGCACGGCTCTTTTTCGGATTGCCGCCACCGACGCCCGCGACTCACCGCGGGACGATCTGGGACTCGACGAGCCGGCCTGGATGCTTTATACGTCCGGCACCACGCACCGCCCCAAGGCCGTGGTGTCCACGCAGCGCGCCGCGCTGTGGTCGACGGCGGCGTGCTACGCCCCCGTCTTCGGTCTCTCGTCCCAGGACCGGATTCTGTGGCCGCTGCCGCTGTCCCACAGCTTCGGGCATTCCTTGGCCGTCCTGGGCGTCACCGCTACCGGTGCGAGCGCGAGACTCATGGCCGAACACCTCCCGCCCGACGGACTGTTGCGTGAACTCGACAACCCCCACCCGGCCCTCGACGGCCCCTACACCCTCCTTGCCGGAGTACCCGCCACCTACCACCAACTGGTGGCATCGGCACACTCACCTCTGACGTCCGGCTTGCGCGCCTGCATCGTGGCCGGGGCACCGAGTGCCCCCTCCCTGAGCGCGTCCGTGGAGACGCTGCTGGGAGCAGCGCTCCTCAACGCCTACGGCAGCACCGAGACCTGCGGAATGATCGCAGTGATGCGTCCGGACGAACCGCGGCTCGACGGTTCGTGCGGACCGCCCGTTCCCGGAATGGACACACGCATCGTGGACCCCGGTCCCGGCACCGACGTCGCCGACGGCGACGAGGGCGAGATATGGGTACGCGGTCCGAGCCTGATGAGCGGCTACCACAACCAGGCCGAGGAGACCGAGGCCGCGCTCTCCGACGGCTGGTACCGCACCGGAGACCTCGGCCGACGCGTCGAGCACGGTCATCTCGTCGTCACCGGCCGGGTCAGCGAGCTGATCATCCGGGGAGGCGAGAACATTCACCCCGCGGAGATCGAGCAGGTGCTTCTGCGCTGTCCCGGTGTGCGGGACGCGGTGGTGGTGGGCCTGCCGCACGAGATCCTCGGTGAAGTACCCGTCGCCCACGTGGTACCGGGACCGGAGGGATTCGACCCCAGCGACGTCCTGGACGCCTGCCGCGCGCACCTGGCGGAGTTCAAGGTGCCCGTCGACATCCGTGACATCGCGGCTGTCCCCCGCACCGCATCCGGAAAGATCGCCCGCCACGCGGTCGTCACCGGCACAGCCCGGACCACGACAAGTGCCCGTCGGGCCGACCCCGCGGGCACCGGTGCCGCTCTGCGACGGCACCTGCTGTCCCTTCCCCCGCACGCGCGCGAACGCACACTGCGTGAAGCGGTGCTCGCCGAGACGGCCGCCGTCTGCGGTGACACAGCGCACGAGGCACTCGACGGCGACAGCACCTTCGCCGATCTCGGGCTCACGTCCGTGGGAGCCGTCACGCTGACCGACCGCCTGGGCGAGGCGACCGGACTGCGGCTTGCGTCGACGCTGGTCTTCGATCACCCCACACCGGCCGCACTGACCCGGCAGATCCACACCACGCTCTTCCTGCCGCACGCCGACGCCGAACAACGCCCCGCCGCGGGCCCCGATGCGGCCGACCCCGTGGTCATCGTCGCCATGGCCTGCCGCTATCCCGGCGAGGTGAACTCCCCCGACGACCTGTGGGACCTGGTGGCGGCGGGCCGCGACGCGATCACCGCATTCCCCACGGACCGCGGCTGGGACCTGGCCGCCCTCTACGACCCGGACCCGGACCGCACAGGCACCTCGTACACCCGCAACGGCGGCTTTCTGCACGAGGCCGCAGAGTTCGACCCAAAGCTGTTCGGTATATCCCCCCGCGAGGCACTGGCCATGGATCCGCAGCAGCGGCTGCTGCTGGAGACCTCGTGGGAACTGTGGGAGCGGGCCGGTATCGCACCGAGCGCCCTGCGCGACAGCGACACGGGCGTCTTCGTGGGCGTGATGCACGGTGACTACGCCTTCCGCCCCGTCGACCCGCACAACGTGGAGGCCCATCTGGCCCTGGGCGCGACCGGAAGCGTGGCCTCCGGCCGCGTCTCCTACGTCTATGGCCTGCGCGGACCAGCCATCACGCTCGACACCGCCTGCTCGTCCTCGCTGGTGGCGCTGCACTGGGCGGCCAAGGCGCTTCGCTCCGGTGAGTGCTCCCTCGCCGTGGCCGGCGGCGTGACCGTGATGGCGACTCCCAGGGCGTTCACGGCTTTCAGCCGACAGCGCACGCTCGCACCCGACGGCCGCTGCAAGTCCTTCTCGGCCGCCGCCGACGGCACCGCCTGGGCCGAGGGCGTCGGCCTCGTCCTGCTGGAGCGTCTGTCCGACGCCCGCCGCCACGGCCATCCCGTGCTGGCCGTACTGCGCGGGTCCGCCGTCAACTCCGACGGCGCCTCCAACGGCCTCACGGCCCCGAACGGCCAGGCCCAACAACGCCTGATCGAGCGAGCGTTGGCCGACGCGGACCTCCGGCCGGGGGATGTGGACGTGGTCGAGGCACACGGCACGGGCACCGTGCTCGGCGACCCCATCGAGGCAACGGCACTGCTGGCCACGTACGGGCACGGACGGCCCGCGGACGGGCCGCCTCTGTGGCTCGGTTCCGTCAAGTCCAACCTCGGGCACACACAGGCGGCTGCCGGTGTAGCCGGGGTCATCAAGATGGTGCAGGCCATGCGTCACGAGGAATTGCCCCGGACGCTTCACGCGCAGAACCCCACGCGGAAGGTCGACTGGTCCACGGGCCACGTCGAACTGCTGGCCGATCCCCGCCCCTGGCCCGCGAAGGGCTCCGCACGGCGCCGGGCGGGCGTTTCGGCCTTCGGTATCGGCGGGACGAACGCCCACGTGATCCTGGAGGAGCCCCCGGTCCCGCCCGTAGACGGTTCCGGCGCCACCGTGACGGCGCCCTGGATCCTTTCCGGCGCCGACGAACAGGCCCTGCGGTCCCAAGCCCGGCGTCTGGCGGACCACTTGGCGGCCCGTCCTGATCTCTCAGCGTCCGACGTCGGCTACTCACTGGCGGCATCGAGGTCGGCGCTCACCCACCGTGCCATGATTCCGGCAGCGGACCGCTCTCGCATGACGGCCGCACTCCATGGGCTGGCCGAGGGCCGCGAGGTCCTGGACTCGGTACGAGCTGTCGCCGACACAGACCTGCGCACGTCGTTCCTCTTCACCGGGCAGGGCGCCCAACGTCCCCGCATGGGCGCGCAGTTGCGTACGGCGTTCCCGGCTTTCGCTGCCGCCTTCGACGAGGTCTGTGCGGAGCTGGACGCTCACCTCACTCTGCCGCTGACCGCGGTGCTCTCCGCGGAGCCGGGCTCGCCCGAGGCCGCCCTGCTCAACCGCACGGACTTCACCCAGGCCGGCCTGTTCGCCTTCGAGGTCGCCGTGTTCCGGCTGCTGGCGTCGTGGGGGGTGTCCGCCGACTTCCTGGTGGGCCACTCCGTGGGGGAGCTGGCCGCCGCCCATGTCGCCGGGGCTCTGGATCTCTCGGACGCGGCTCGCCTCGTCGCCGCGCGAGGCAGGTTGATGCAGGCTCTTCCGGACAACGGTGCGATGGTGGCTCTGCACGCCCCGGAGGCGCAGGTGCTCAAGGCGCTCGCGGACGCCGACGGACTGGTCGCGATCGCCTCCGTCAATGGCCCCCGTACGGTGGTGATCTCCGGCCTGCGGGACAGGGCGCTGGCCATCGCGGCGGAGTTCAGGCGACGGGGCCGCAGAACCACCCGCCTGCGCGTCAGCCATGCCTTCCACTCCCCCTTGGTGGAACCCATGCTCGACGACTTCCGCCGAGTTGCGCAGGGGCTGACGTTCCGTCCTACGCGCATACCGCTGATCTCCACCCTGACGGGCCGTCCGACCCAGGCAGATGAACTGTGCTCGCCGGAGTACTGGGTCCGGCACGCACGCCAACCGGTCCGCTTCGCCGACGCCGTGCTCTCCCTCGCGGACACGGGCGTCTCAGCGTGCCTGGAAATCGGGCCCGGCACCGGCCTCACCGCCGCCGCCGAGGACTGCCTGAGCGGTGACGGCGTCTTCGTCGCCTCGTTCCCCGCCGACAAGCCCGAGCCCGAGGCCCTCCTCTCCGCGATGGCGCGGCTCCATGTGCACGGAGCGCGTGTCGACTGGCCCGCCGTGTTCGCTCACACCGGTGCACGGCGGGTGGACCTGCCGACGTACGCCTTCCACCGGCAGCGGTACTGGCTACCGGCGTTGTCCACGCCACGTCCCGCTGCGGCCGTGACAAGTCATCCGCTGCTGGACCCTGGATTCGCCGTACCGGACACCGACCGGACGGTGTTCGCCGGGCGCCTCTCCGCCGCGGCTCAGCCGTGGCTCGCCGATCACACGGCCTCCGGGTCGGCCGTCATTCCTTCAACGGTGTTCGTTGAGCTGGCCGCGCAGGCGGGCCGCGAGATGGGGTGCGGTGCACTGGACGAGCTCCTCGTCCTCACTCCGCTGTCCCTCCCACCTGCCGGTGCACTGCGCCTCCAGGTCGTCGTGAGCGCCGCTGACGACGCGGGCCGGCGGCCCGTTGACATCCACGCACGGAGTGACGAGCCGGACGGCGCGGACGGCTCCTGGACCAGGCATGCCACCGGCTTCCTCGGACCGGTCTCTCCTCCCGTGACGATCAAGGAATCGGTGTGGCCTCCGCAGGGTGCCACCGGAATCGACCTCGCCGACGCCTACGACACCCTCGCGGACACGGGCTTCGCCTACGGTCCCGCCTTCCGGTGCGTACGGGCGATGTGGCGGCGGGCCGACGAGCTGTTCGTCGAGGCCCGGCTGCCGGAAGCGGAGCGGGCCGCAGCCGGCGGCTACGGGATCCATCCGGCCCTGCTGGACGCGGCCCTGCACGCTCCCCTGCTCACCGGGAGGGCAGCCGATGCAGCCCTCCGCGTGCCCTTCTCGTGGCACGGCTTCCAGCCCGGCACGACAGGTCCCACGGAAGTCCGGGTACGGATCGCACTCGGTGCAGCCGCGGACACGGTCACAGCAACTCTCGAAACCCCCGCCGGCAGTCCGGTGGCCCACATCGACTCCATGACGACCCGCGAACTACCCAGCGTCGGCCGCGACTTGGCCCAGCAAGCCTTGTTGCGCCCCGAGTGGACAGTCGTAGCAGGAGGGCATTCCGCGGACACCTCACGCTGGGCCCTCCTGGATGACACCTCGGACGACGGACTGGACCTGTCAGGGGTGCTCCCTGCTCTGGCGTTCTCCCCTGACGGCGATCCGCACACCGTAGTCGTCACGGCGGCCGGACCCACGGGGGACGCCGACCCGCTCACCGCCCTGCACCAGCTGACCGACAAAGTGCACCGCGCTCTCCAGAGCTGGCAGCACGATCCGCGGACGGCGGGCGCCCAGTTGGTGGTCGTCACACGCAATGCCACCTCCACGACAGCTGCGCCGGACACGGCGGGAGCCGCGGTGTGGGGACTGGTGCGCGCGGCCCAGTCGGAGCTGCCCGGACAGATCGTGCTCGTCGATGTGGACGGGCGACCGGCATCGCTGCGGCAGCTACCCGCAGCCGTTTCGGCCGGAGAACCCCAACTTGCGATCCGGGAGGGGCGTTTGTCGGTACCGCGCCTGGCACGGTCCGCCGCCGAAGGGACACCCGTGGCATTCCGCCCGGAGGGCACGGTGTTGATCACCGGTGGCACCGGCGCTCTCGGTGCAGAGCTCGCCAGACACCTCGTGAGGTCATATGGCGTGCGCCGCCTGGTGCTGACCGGACGCCGCGGCGCCGGAGCGCCGGGCGCCGCCGAACTGCGCTCCGGGTTGGTGGAGTTGGGCGCCGAGGTTCGCGTCATCGCCTGTGACGTCACCGACCGGGCCGCGCTGGTCGATGTCATCAGCGGGTGTGGACCGGCACTGACCGGCGTGGTGCATGCCGCCGGGGTACTGGACGACGGTGTTCTGGCATCCCTCACGCCCCAACGCATGGCGGCGGTGCTCCGTCCGAAGGCGGACGCGGCGTGGTATCTGCACGAACTGACCAAGGATCTGGATCTGTCGGCTTTCATTCTGTTCTCCTCCGTGTCCGGCCTGTTGGGCCGCGCAGGCCAGGCGAACTACGCCGCAGCGAACTCCTTCCTCGACGCCCTGGCCCATCACCGCACCCGGCTGGGGCTGCCTGCCCTCTCGCTGGCCTGGGGACCTTGGAGCACGGAAAGCGGGATGACCGCCGCGCCCCGGCTGACGTCGGACGCGCTTCGGCCACTCACCGTGGATCAAGGGCTCGCCCTGTTCGACGCGGCGCTTCGTACGAGCGAGCCCGTGGTGGTTCCGGCCCTGCTGGACCGGGCCGCCCTCCGTTCCGCCCGGACGCATGTGCCACCGCTCCTGCGGGATCTGGTGCGCCTTGCCGCATCTCCACCCCAAGGCGACCAACTGAACCCGGGCGAACGAGAACAACCAGGCAGCTGGCACAGGCTGCTGGCCGAAGTGTCACCCGCACAGCGCCTGAACACCCTGGTCGAATTGCTCAATGCCGATGTGGCGCACGTACTCGGCTACCCGGACGCCGCCTCGTTCCCACCGGGCAGGTCATACATCGAGCTGGGTTTCGACTCTCTGACGGCGGTACAGCTCCGTAACCGGCTGAGCATGGCGCTGCGGCTCAGGCTCCCCGCCACTGTGGTCTTCGAGCACCCGACACCGCAGGACCTGGCCGGTTACGTACTCGGTCTGCTTGAGGACGACCTGCCCACGACCACAGCACGCATCGGGCAGCCGACAGGGCGGCGGCCCGCGCAGACCCTGTCCTCCCTTTACCGGCAAGTCTGCGAAGCAGGCCGGGTGATCGACGCGATGCACATGCTCGTCACCGCTTCCTGGGCCGTCCCGACCTACCAGGCGATCGACAGCCGACGGCACGCACTGCCACCGGTGCGGCGCGCGACCGGCATCGGCGAACGCCCGGTCATCGTGTTCTTCCCGGGCATCCAGCCGGTCCTCGCCGCCCCCGGCGGCGAATTCGCCCGCTTCCATGCCTGCTTCGAGGGCGAGTGGGACGTCTTCGAGTTTCCGCACCCCGGAGTCGGTGCGGGCAACGAACTGCCGGCGGACGTGGAGACACTTGCCCTCACGCACGCCGACTCGGTCCTGCGGCACCTGGGCGAACGGCGCTTCGTGATCGTCGGCGCCAGTACAGGCGGCGCGGTGGCACAGGCCGTCACCCAACGCCTTGAGGCCATGGGTGTGGCTCCCGCCGGGCAGGTGCTGCTGGACACCTACCTCATCGACGACGGCAACAGCGACAAGGAGTGGCTGCTGTCGCTGCCGGCAGTCATCGCACCGCACTTGGGCGGCCACGCGTTCACGGGCGACGAGGACGCCGGCGTCGCGGCATTGGGGGCGTATACGCGCATGTTCCTCAACTGGCAGCCGCAGCCGGTCGGCGCACCCACCCTGCTGGTGCGCGCCACCTCGCCGACCATCGACATGGCTGAGCGCGTTCAAGGCGACGAATGGCGGACCTCGTGGCCCCTTCCCCACACCCGACTCGACGTCCCCGGCGACCACTTCTCGTTGTGGCAGCAGCACTCCCAGACCACGGCCGCCGCCGTCAGCGCGTGGATCAAGTCCGTTGTACGAGCGGAGGTCGACGAGTGACCGTGCTTCGCCCAGCCGGTGGCACGCGCGTGATGCGGACGGTGAAGCCGTCAGACTGTCCCGGTCTCATACTCCGGCGGTTGTTCCATGCACGGCGCGCCGACAGTGCCGGCGGTGTCCTGAGGGCTGTCCACGGCAAGCATGGCGGCCCCCAAAGCGATGACGTGCTCGACCAGTTCGTGTCTGCTCGTCAAATGGTCGGACTCGGCTGAGAGTTGGGCCTCCCAGTCGGCCAAAGCGTGCGTGAAGAAGCCGACCAGCAGCAGGAAGCGCTGGCGACGCAGATGCTCAGGCAGACGGCGCAGATGGCGCAGGATGCGCTGCTCCGCTCTGACCGCTCCGCTGGTCCACGGGGAGTCAGGACGGTACCCGACCGCGTCGGCCAGCACGGGATCGGCAGCTGTCTGGGCGAGGAAGCGTGCGTACCAGCTCGGCCGGCCCGGCTCGCCGAGGAGCTCGGCCAACGGCAGTACCAGCGCCTGCACCAGCGTCCGCGGGTCCATTCCGCGTCCCTGCGCGTCGGCTTCCGCCAGCATCCGCTCACGCAGTCTGTTGGCCGGGCTCATCCGGTGCTCGAAGACCGCCGACAGCAGACCTGCCTTGGAACCGAAGTGGTACCGCACGGCGCCGGTGTTGCGTTGCCCCGCGGCAGCGCCGATCTCCCGCAGGGAGACGCCGTTCACCCCACGCTCGGCGTACAGCCGCTCGGCACACTCGATGATCGCCAACCGCGTTCCGTCGGCGCGGGGCGCCGGGGCCGGCCGGGAACGCTGTTCCGGAGTGGACGAGGTCATGGGCGCATTATCACCGCCGTCGTCGGCTGCCGGAAATCTGCGTCAGGTGCGCGGTCGCGCAAGGACACGAACCTGCAATACGGCGTACATGAACCACTCCTGACCCACGTGAGTTAATCGCTCGTGGGGCAGCCGCCATCCCCGTCCCTTCACGAAAGCAGGCATCCGTCGATGACCCCTCCCACCGACTCCCGGGTCCGGCAACTGGGCATCCTTGCCGTGCTCGTCCTGCTCACCGAGACCGCCCCGCTGGAAGTGAGCCTGGTCTACCCGGCGGCCAGGTCCCTCGCGCAGTCCTTCGGCAGTGCGGGAGCCGACGCGGTCACCGGCATGGTGAGCCTCGCCGCCGTGGTGTGCATCCCACTGCTGGGACGCATCGCCGACGTGGTGGGCAAGAAGCGGGTACTGCTGTATTCCGGGGCGATCTTCGCGACCGGGTCGCTGCTGTGCGCGGTGGCCACAGCGCTGCCGCTGCTCCTCTTCGGCCGACTCCTGCAGGGGGCCGTCGGCGGTGCGCTGGCGGTTGCCTACGCGATGGTCCGAGACGCCTTTCCCCGCCATCGAGTGCCGGTCGCCCTGGGCATCGTTTCGAGCGGCATCGGGATCAGCGCGATCATCGCGCCCTTCCTCGGCGGCGCTCTGGTGGACCGCTACGGCTACCACGGCGTGTTCTGGTTCCTCTTCCTGCTGAGCGCGCTGGTGCTGCCACTCGGCGCGGTGGCACTGCCCGACGATCGGCGCCCGGTCGACACGGCGAGGTCCGGACACCGGCGGCTCGATGTCCTGGGAGCGCTTCTGCTCGGCCTGGCAGCGGCGGCGCTGGTAGGGGGCTTGGGCGCCGCCGTGCGCTCGGGCTGGGCGTCGCCCGGGGCCGTGGGGGCGCTTTCCTCCGCGTTGCTCCTGGCCCTCGGCTTCTGGCGACGCGAAAGAAACAGAGCCCACCCGGCCGTCGACCTCGGTCTGCTCACCGCTCCGGCGGTGCGGAGCACACTGCTCTCGGCCGTACTCACCACGGCGGGCACGTCCGCCGCCTCCTATCTGTTGGCCCAGTTGTTGCAGACCCCGCGCCAGGCCGGGCTCGGCTACGCGTTCGGTCTGACCGCGCTGGCCGCGGCCGGCTGGACCTTCACTCTGGGACTCGGCTCGCTCGCCGGTGGACCCCTGGGCGGGTACCTGGCCCGGCGCCGCGGCCCGCGAAGCACGGCACTGATGGCGCAAGCGCTGGTGGCGATCGGGGCGCTCGGCTTCGCCGCGCTGCCCGGGCAACGCGGCGCCGTCCTGTTCATCAGCCTGGTGTTCGGTCTGGGCACCGGACTCGCCTACGCATCGTTCGCCAACCTCATCACCGAGGCCGTGCCCGCCGAACGAGCCGCCACCGGTGCGGCGTTGATCGCGGTCGCCAACCAGCTGGGAGCGGCAGCCGGGGCATCGGCCCTGGCCTCCGTACGTACCCGCTACCCGGTCGGCCCGACCGGTTCGGTCTTCGCGGACAGCGGCTACCGACTGGCCTTCACCTGCGCCGCGGCCGCCGCACTGCTGGCCCTTCTGACCACCTGGCGCATGCGACACGGCCGCGCCCCGGCAACCGGCGGTGCCGCCACCTCTCGTACCGACGCGCCCGCGACCATACCCGCGGGCGACGGATCCACCACCAAGGAGATGATCTGACATGACCTCTGGGACCGAACAGCGCGAACGGACCGGATTCGCCCGCTCGGCGCGAGCGCTGCGTCCGTCCATGGTCGGACGGGAGTTCCGCCCCAAGGACGCCGGCGAACCGTACCGGCACCTTTCCCTGATTCCGCAGTCCCTCCTGATCGGTGCCGAGGTCCGCGGGGTCGACCTCGCCGAGGATCTGGCTCCCGAGGTGCTCGCCGAGCTCAAGCGGGCGCTGCTGGAGTGGAAGGTGCTGTTCTTCCGCGGGCAAGAGCTCAGCGCCCGGGAGCACGCCGACGTGGCCCGGCACTGGGGCGAACTCGAAGATCACCCCTTCCTGCCCAAATCCGAGATCCCCGAGGTGGTGCGGCTCGAACACGACGCGGCACGCCCCGGAACCGAGAACATCTGGCACAGCGACGTCAGCTTCAGCCCTACGCCGCCGCTGGGCTCCATGCTGCGCGCCGTCACGGTCCCCGCACTCGGCGGAGACACCTTGTGGGCGGACATGCACGCGGCTTATCAGGGGCTGCCCGAGGACGTCCGCGAACTGATCGACGATCTGACCGCGCTGCATGAAATCCCCACGGTGACGGGGGAAGCCGCGGACGAGGTGGCGAAGAACATGCGCGAAGCACGCGCCCGATTCCAGCCGGTGGAACACCCCGTGGTGCGCACGCATCCCGAGACCGGCCGCAAACTCCTCTACGTCAATCCGGTGTTCACCAGTGCCATCGTGGGGTTGGCACCGAGTCGGAGCCAGGATCTGCTCGACCTGCTGTTCCGCCAGGCGACGCTCCCGGAGTACCAGGTGCGCTTCCGCTGGGAGCCGGGCTCGGTGGCCTTCTGGGACAACCGGGCGACCCAGCATTACGCGGTCAGCGACTACTTCCCCGACTTCCGGCTGATGGAACGCGTCACGATCGTCGGCGACCGCCCGTACTGAGGCCCGGGCGGCCCCGCGGTCCCGTCGGGCAGGGCAGCATGTCGAGCAGGACAGGATGTGGACGATTTTTCCCTTTTTGTAGCCCTAGGGGCACTGGCGCGCAGCTTCTCCCAGTCGTATAGTGAACGTTACATACATTACTCGACCGGCTGGACACCAGCTCGAAACTGGCGCCCACACCTCGGTGGCCCGAGGAACGAGAGGATCCACCATGTCCCCCACCATGATCCTTACGCCACCCCGGCGGGCCTTCGAGACCACGCTCACTCCGGATCTCGTCCACGTCCCGCAGGCCCGGAACGCCGCATTCGCGATCATGCAGCTGTGGGACCTGGACCCGTCACTCGCCGATGACATGCGGCTGGTCGTGTCCGAACTGGTGTCGAACGCGATCGAGCATGGCCTCGGCCGGGTCGGGCTACGCATCACGGAGACGGCCGACGAGGTGAGGATCGAAGTCTCCGACTCCAATCCGGCACCTGCCCGGGTGTCATGTGCTCAGGACGAGGACCCGCGGGGGCGGGGCCTCATGATCGTCGCAAGCCTTGCGGACAGCTGGGGCGTGAGTGAAGACGGTTACCGCACCTGGGCCGCCTTCCTGACGGGGCAGCGATGACAGGCATGAGGGACACCAGGGGATGCGAACAAGGAGTGCGTCCCTTGGTGCCCGCTCGCCACCGGGCATTCACTGCGCTGGTCAACGCGTCGTTTTCGACCCCGGGCGCCACAACGGATGCTTGCGCTTCGCCCATTGGGGATCGACCGTGCCTGTACGCAGGCCGGCGCGTGCCTCCGGGTCTCCCATGGCCATGCCGATGTGTCCGGCCAGGACAATCCCGATGGTCAGGGCGAGCCAGTCATGGACGAAAGTCGCGCTGGTGCGCCACGTGATCGGGGTGAGATGGGTGAACCACATGATCAGGCCCGTGCCGAGCATCACCAGCGTCGCACCGGCGATCCAGTTCGCGTAGATCTTCTGTCCGGCGTTGAACTTGGCCGCCGGCCGGGACGAGTAGCGCTTGTCACGGCGCAGGACCGCGCGCAGCCAGACCTTGTCGTGCGACCCGAAGCGGTTGAGGTGCCCGAGGTCCGCGCGGAAGTGCCGGGAAAACAGACCCGCCAGGACGGGGATCGGTAGGGCAAGCCCCGACCATTCATGAACGCGGACCACCAGATTGCGGCGTCCGACCATCTCCGCGAGCACCGGGATGTAGAGGAAGGATGCCGTCACCACACACACGCCCATCAGCAGGGCCGTCGCGCGGTGCACCCAGCGCTGCGCGGGCCCGAACCGGCGGAGCTCGGCGGTCGGCGGAGTGTGCGCCTCAGCTCGTAGGGTCATCGTCCCGCCCGTTCGACTTGCCGACCCAGGCGTCGACGTCGTAGCCGAGTTTCTCCCAGTAGCCGGGCTTGACGTACTCGGTGACGGTGATGCCGGACAGCCACTTGGCGGACTTGTAGAAGTACATCGGCGCCACGTACAGGCGGACCGGGCCCCCGTGGGCATGGCTGATGTCCTCGTCCTGCATGCGCAGCGCCACCAGGATGTCGGAGCGGCGGGCCTGCTCCAGGGTGAGGCTCTCGGAGTAGGCGCCGTCGAAGCAGGTGAAGCGGACGGCCCCCGCCGAGCCGTGCACGCCGGCGGCGTCCAGCAGGTGGGACAGCCGTACTCCCTCGAAGGGGGTTTGGGGGACCCGCCAGCCGGTGACGCACTGGATGTCCTTGACCATCCGGGTCTGCGGCAGGGCGCGCAGGTCGTCGAGCGTGTAGGTCGTCGGGTGGTCCACCAGGCCGTCGACGGTAAGCCGGTAGTTCGTGGCGTCCTTGTGCGGCACCGAGGTGGTCACGGAGTAGTAGCGGAAGCCGCCGCCGTTGGGCAACAGGCCGGTCAGGCCGGAGGGGTCCAGCTGTGAGGCACCGGCCAGAAATGCTTCGGTGCCACGTTGCAGGGTGGGTGCGGCGTAGACGCCCAGTGCTCCGAGACCAAGGGTGCCGAGAAAGACGCGCCTGCCCACGGGGGCGCCTCGCTTCTCGGGTCGTTCAGAGTTCACGCACCAACTCCTATGAGTTCGCTGGACCAAGGTCGTCGGGTCGTCGCCATGTACCGCCGACGTCTCCCCCCGCAGGCGCTTCGCGCTCAGCCCTGGATACCGATGGTCGGCTTCGCCGTATCTGCGAGAGGCCGACGCCGGGACGGAACAAGCCCGTTCCCCCGCCAGAAGAAAGAACATTCTGCCCTCCAAGAATGCCGACGACCCCGAAGATTGTCAATACAGAACGTTCTACCTACACCGATCGTGAGTGCGGATCAGTTCGCGCACCGGGCGCTACAAGGCCTCCGGTCATCGACTGCGCGCTGCCGGTGGGTGGAGCGTGCGAGAGAGATCAGGCGGTTTCCGCCGACCGCGCGGTGCGGAACCCGGAGAAGGTCTGGCGCCGAATCGGATAGTCCCAGTTGCGGAACGTACCCCGGCAGGCCACCGCGTCCACGGCGAAAGAACCACCGCGCAGCACCTTGTGGTCGGACCCGAAAAAGACTTCCGAGTACTCCCGGTAAGGGAACGCACGGAAGCCCGGGTACGGTGCGAAGTCGCTCGATGTCCACTCCCAGACGTCGCCGATCATCTGCCGTACCCCGAGCGGTGACTCACCGGCCGGGTAGCTGCCCGCGGGCGCCGGTCGCAGATGCCGCTGGCCGAGGTTGGCATGTTCCGGACCGGGGTCCGCGTCGCCCCACGGATAGCGGGTCGAGCGGTCGTCGACCGGGTCGTATCGAGCGGCCTTTTCCCACTCGGCCTCCGTAGGCAACCGCCGCCCGGCCCATCGGGCCCAGGCATCCGCCTCGTACCAACACACGTGCATCACTGGCTCGCCTGCCGGAACCACCTCGGTGACTCCGAAGCGACGCCGCAGCCACTGACCACCGTCACGGTGCCAGAACAGCGGGGCGTTGATGGAGTGCCGCCGGATGTGCTGCCAGCCGTCCGGGGCCCACCAGCGCGGCTCGTCGTAGCCCCCGTCGTCGATGAAGGCCTGGAACTGGGCATTGGTGACCGGGGTGGTGTCGATGAAGAATGCCGCCACCTCACGTCGGTGGGCGGGTCGTTCGTTGTCCAGGGCCCATGGCTCCGACGACGTGCCCATGGTGAACGGCCCGCCGGGAATCAGCACCTCCACCGGACCGGCGAACAGCGGTGCGGGGTCGGGATCGGGGGCGGTCAGGGCTTGCGGCCCGGCGCGGAGCTGATGGGTGACCAGCATGGTCTCGTCGTGCTGCTGTTCGTGCTGGGCGACCATGCCGAAGGCGAAGCCCGCCTCCGTCAGCCGCGTGCCGTGGAACGCGGCTTCCTGCAGCACGTCCAGGGCTCGTGCACGTATGTCGGCCGCGTACCGGCGGGCCTCGTCGGGCGCGAGCAGCGGCAGGCTGGGCCGTTCGGAACGCGGGTGCTCGAACGCGTCGTACAGGCTGTCGATCTCGGGCCGGATCGCCTCCTGCCCGGCGACGGCGCGCAGCAGCCATTGCTCCTCCTGGTTGGCGATGTGCGCCAGGTCCCACACGAGGGGCGACATCAGGGGCGACACCTGGGCGGTCAGCTCGGGGCCTTCCACGCAACTGGTCAGCAGGGTGGTGCGTTCGCGAGCGGTGATGAGTGCGGAGAGAGCCCGCTCATGCAGCGTTTCGGTGTCCGGGCTCGCTTCGCCTGCCGCTGTGGCTAGGGTGTCGTCGGCAGGGTGCTTCATGGGCCGTTCTCCTTGCTTCCCCGGCCGTGGCCGGTGCTGCCTTCCCTGACCGGCATGTCGTCGGCGGGGCAGCGGCCCCGCACCACGTAGCGCTCGAAGAACGCGGATACGGCGTCCTTGACCGCAGTCGTGGCGCCGAGCCGGGGCAGGGCGTCGAGGGCGGCGGTGAAGCACGCGACGGCTGCCTCCCGCAGTCCCGGATCGGTGAGCGCCTCGCGGGCCGCGATCTCGTACAGGGGATTGTGCGGGGCCTGCCGGCCGAGTGTGCGTGCGGCGAGCGGCTCGACAGCGCGACAGGCGATGTCGGTCGCCTCGCGATCGTCGAACAGTGCCGCTGTCACCGCGAGGGGCACGATCCAGCCGTCATCGCCGGGCTGCGCGTCGATCATGCGCAATTCCAGGTGTCCACGCGGCCGGACGGGCGGGAAGAGGGTGGTCATGTGGTAGTCGAGATCGCTGCGCAGTGGCGGTCTCGGCGTCAGGTGGCGTGTCCAGTCGCGCAAGGTCAGATCGTCCGGCACGTCCCACGGTCCGCCGTCGCGGCGTATGCACATCACTGGCGCGTCCAGGACGTGCCGCGCCCAGCTCGTACGCGGGTGAGTGTCCAGCGGAGCACCGCCCGCGCGGCCCGTGCCGATCTGCATCCAGCGCAACTGCCGGGTGGACCGCCAGCCGGTGGGCCTGTTGTCGGCCATAGGCGAGTTCGCGAAGGAGGCGAGCAGGACGGCCCCCAGGTGATGCGCCAGCCACCAACGACGTACGTGGCCGAGGGGGCCCGGCTCCTCATAGCCGGCGTCCACGCAGACCTGCACGGACGCGGTACTGCACATCATGTGACGGCCGGCGGGGCCGAGGCGCTCGAAGTGGGCTTCCATGGCGTCGTACCGAGGCTGCCGCAGAAAACGGCGTGGCGCGTGCCAGGGATCGTGTCCCAGGCCGACGAGGCCCAGGCCGACGCCGCGCAGCACCGCACGGACCGAGTCCAGGTCGGCCGAGACGGTGCGGATGCACTCCATGAGCGAGGTGGCAGGCAGCGAACTCAGTTCCAGCTGTCCACCGGGTTCGACGGTCAAGGAGGACGTGAGGGGCAGAGCCCGCAGTGCGGCGTATGCCGCGGAGAGTCGTTCGGGCGACACGGGCATCCGCGGAGCGTCCAGTTGGTGGACAAGCCATTCCACCTCGACGCCCAGACGCTCGGGGGGTCCGGTCTTGAAGCAGATGCCGTGGACCAGCGCCTCGACCTCGGCCTCGCCGAGTGCGTCAGGCGGCCGGGTGCGGCCGACAATCGATTCCGACATGGGGAGATCCTTCAGAAAGACGCGGAGGACACCACAGAGAATAGACCGAACGTTCTACCCTGCGCATGGCCGGGTGTAGACAAGAGACCCTGCCGAGCGCGTCAGCAGCCCGTCGGGGCGCGGGACATCACATGCCCCATCGGGGCGTTATCTCGGCAATGGTCAAAGCCGCGAGGCGCAGGGCAGCGTTGCGGCGATGGCGCAGCGACGTCGGCATGTCCGCCCTTGCCAGGGCGCGACCCCGGGCTTGTTCGGGGCGGTCGGCGGTGACGATGAAGACATGGACGCCGGACGTTCCTTCAGCGGTGCGGGTCGGGATACTGACAGCCCAATAAGGCATGGCGCGTCTCCTGCGGGACATGCAGCGGGGAGGGTGGGCGGGGACTCGGCGGATCGTGAGGTCTTCACCGCAACTTCCCCGCCGACAGCCCTGCGGCGGCAGGGGCGCGTGTCGGTGGAAGCGGCATACAGTCCGGTGCTGCGCGGGTGGCAGTCCGCGCCGCTCTGGTGCCATCGCGTCACATGGTGGCTCGCTGCGTAAGTTCACCCTGGTTCTCCCCGGTCGATCGGTCCTGCGTCGGCGGCCCAAGCACGTCGTCTGCACTCCGTTCTCTTGACGCACCAGCAATCGTCCCGTCTCCTAGAGAGAACGTTCTACCTACCACTATGTCAATCTCCCTATCGACTCGTCAAGATCGAACGTTCTCCCTTTTAGGATCGAAAATGGCGCGCAACAACCTCACCGGCCGACCCTCCGACGCGCGGTCCCGACTGCTCAGCACGGCCTGCCGGATCTTCTACGAGGAAGGAATCCACTCGGTCGGCGTCGATCGCATCGTCACGGAAGCGCAGGTGACCCGGGCGACCTTCTACCGGCACTTCCCCAGCAAAGAAGACCTTGTACTCGCTTACCTGGACGAGTCACACCGAGCCGAACGCGAACAGGCCGAGGCGGCCCTGGCTGCCGAGCTCTCGGCAGCGGACGCCTTGCGAAGGCTCAGCAGGTCCATAGCGCAGAGGATCCAGGTTCCCGGCTTCCGGGGCTGCGCGTTCCTCAACGCCGTCGCCGAATATCCCGACCCCGGCCATCCCGTGCACCTGGCCGTACTCGCCCACCGCCAGTGGTTCCTCGACACGGTTGCGCAGTTGCTCGCCAAGGTGCGGGAAGCACCCGCCGAGGCCGCGGCCCACCACTTCGTGATGATGCGTGACGGCGCAACAGCCGCTGGGTGCCTGTTCGATCCGTCAGTGGTGTGCGAGACCTTTTTGCGCGGGGTCGACGTGCTCCTGCGCGCTCACGTCACAGCTCCGTTCTCCGAGTCGGACAGGGTCTCAACTGCTGGGCAGTGACGCCCGTTCACGACCTCATACGGCCCGGCCCCCTGATGACTGAAAAGTCTTCCAGGCGGGTCTGTTCGCCGACCGGGCCGTAAGCCCAGGGCGTCGCACACAGTCCGGCTCGCGTCCTCGCATCGCGAGATCTCCCTAGAGAGCAGAACGTTCTGTCTTGACAGCGGGCACCCCTCCGCGCCAAACTAAACAAGACAGAACGTTCTACCCATCAAGGCGAACTGCAACCACCGCATCAGCGGCAGCCGCGTTCGTGAACGTGACGCAGCGGCCCAAGCGGCCGCTTATTCAATCAGGAGAGAAAAAGTGTCCGACACCCTTTACAGAGGCATTGCCACGTCCACCGGCGACGGCAGGGCGGGAGGCCGCGCCCAGACCAACGACGGCCTGCTCGACATCACGCTGGCGATCCCGAAGGAGATGGGCGGCCCTGGCGGCGCGACCAACCCTGAGCAACTGTTCGCCGCAGGCTGGGCCTCGTGCTTTCATTCGGCCCTCAAGGCCGTAGCGGCCCAGCAGAAGGCTCAGATCTCCGACTCCGCTGTCATCGCCGAGGTGGGGGTGGTGAAGACCCCGGAGGGTGGATTCGGCCTCAACGCCGCCCTGCATATCGAACTGGCCGGCGTCACACAGGAGACAGCGGACAAGCTGGTTGAGGCGGCCCATGCGATGTGCCCGTACTCCAACGCGACACGCGGCAACCTTCCCGTGACCCTCGACGTCACGGTGGCTTAACGGCCCCCATCGGGGGGGGAGGACTACCCCTCCCCCCGATCAAGCAAGGCGACTTACGAGCTCACAGACTCGATCGAGCTGAGACCGCTGAGACCCCTGAAGTCGTTTCCCCTTACATCCATAAGCTCGGACGTACTATACTAACAACGAACGTTCTATCTCTTGGGAATGTGGTCAGTGAGCTCATGAGTCGGAGTACTGAAAGCGGCATCGTTTCCGAAGCGCGGACGCGGCTGCTCAACACGGCAGCCCGGATCTTCTACGCCGAGGGGATCCATTCCGTCGGCATCGACCGGATCGTCGCGGAGGCGCAGGTTACCCGGGCCACGTTGTACCGGCACTTCGCGAGCAAGGAAGACCTGGTCCTGGCCTATCTCGGGCAGGCCGACCAGGCCATACGGGGTCAGGTCGCCGCCGCACAGGCCAGCAGCCCCTCACCGAACGATCAGGTCCGGGCGGTGGCCAAATCCATCACCGACGGTATCCAGTCGCCCGGCTTCCGCGGCTGTGCCTTCCTCAACGCGGCGGCCGAGTACTCCGACCCCGCCCATCCGATCCACCAGACCGTCCTGGCCCACCGGCAATGGTTCCTCACCACCATCACCGACCTGCTGGCACAGACCAGCGACAGGTCGGCCGACGCTGCCGGCCGCCACTTCATCATGCTCCGTGACGGAGCTATGGCGGCTGGCTGCCTCTTCGACCCGCAGCTGATCTCCAGCACCTTCCTGCACGGTGTCGAAGGCATCCTCAAAGCCCGGACCATTCCCGAACTCGTCGGGAACGCAGCCGCCTCCGCACCACAGTCCTGAACACCAACGACCGGACAGGCGATGCGACCGCCAACTCCCGGCCGCGCCTTACCTCGCGAGAGCCTCTCCCCCGCCGGGGTTCCGTCTGAAGCACGGTCTCTGCAGCGAGGCGTGCCTCGATCAGGGCTTAAAGGTTGTCCCGTAAATGATCTTTGGGTCTGCGTGACGTGCCTGGTCGCTGTCGGCCACCTGCCTATCCGGTGATGGCGAGGTTGTGCAGGCGCGCGATGTGGAGCATGGCGTGGTGCACCCCGTCGCCTTTGAGGCGGCAGTCGCGGAGGATCTTCCAGGTCTTCATACGGGCGAAGACGTGCTCGACTCGGGCGCGGACCTGTTTGCGGGACGTGTTGTGGGCTTTCTTCCAGCCGGGCAGGTCTTCGTCCTTGCGCCGGCGGTGGGGCATGAGGAGTCCGGTGCCGGGATAGCCGCCGTCGGCGATCGTGGTGGTCTTGCCGACGGCGGTTTTGGCGCCGGATTCCTCCCACGCCTTGCAGTCGTTGCGGTTTCCGGGCAGGGGGCGGCCGATCACGACGACGAGTCGGGTGACAGCGTCGATGACGACCTGGTGATTGGTGGAACACCTGCAGTTCTTCGACTGCGCGGCGATGGCGCGGTCTCGGGTGGGCACGAGGGTGCCGTCCACGATAAGCACGGCGTCCTTGGCGAACCTCTTGCGGGGCCGGAGCTCGATCACCGGGCCGAGGTGGTCGATGATGCGGTCCGCGGCCGACTTCGAGATCCCGAACAGCGGAGCGAGCTGGCGCATCGTCAAGTTCGTCCGCCAGTAAGCCGCCACCAGCAACACTCGGTCCTCCAGCGGCAGGCCCGAAGGCCGGCCCTTTCGGACCGCGTCCGTACCCTCGCGCCGCACCACGCTGACCAGCTTGCCGAACAAGCTCGGACTCAGCCCTGTGAACCAGGCTATCCAGTACGGCTCAGACGCCGTGATCACACCAACCACCCTGGATCATCTCAGTTGCAGACGCCGCTAGTTCCGGCTGATCCTTGCTTACTGACGACCAAGGGAGAACGACATGGGGCTGATTCTGTTCCCGGGAGACGGAAACCCCAGCAGTCCCGACGTGGCTTGGTCCTACAGCGGCTTCGCCGCGTTCCGGCAACAGCTGGCGCAAGCTGAGGGGTTCGCTCTCTCCGAGATGCAGGGCTTCGGTGGAGATCGCCCCTGGAGTGATGTTTCCACATCACTCCAGCCGCTCCTCGATCGCCCCGATGACAGCGGAGGCGAACTCTCGCCCTCTGAGTGCGCCGCGCTCCTGCCCCGACTGGAAGCGATCGTTGACCAATGGCAGAACGAGGCCGATGTTCCTCAAGCACACATTGACGCGGCCCGACAGCTGACGGTCGTTCTGCGGCTCTGCGCCGCGAAGGACGTCGAACTCCTCTTCCTCTGATGTCTAGGAAGCCGAGGCCGTTGCTCATGCTCCCGCAGTTACGGGACAGCCTTTAAAGGCAATGCCGTCACCCCAGAATGAGCGCCGACCCGCGCCACCGCGATCACGACAGATGTCTCGCAGGGTGCCGCGCACGACCTCGCCAGGAACGATCTGGAGCGTCTGCTCGTACCAGAACCTGTGCGAGGTCGATGCTCTGCCACAGGGCATCAAGTTGGACCGGGGCAGGCCAAGGGCGCCCTCCTGGAACACGAGTAGCCGGATGGCAAGGGTGGCTGGATCGCAGCAGTCCGCTGCGGTCGCCAGATCTCGTGCGCGCCAGCCTTGCGCACCGTATCGATCTTCGGCCCGCTGCTAGGGGCAAAAGCCTTTGCGCCGGGTGCCCGGGCGATCTGAACAGGTCCTCGACCGCGCAAGACATCACTGAACAGATTCGCTCAGCCGCCCCGGAAGGCATCGACGTCGCACTCGGCGTCGCCGTCGGCGATCTGGGCAGTGAACCACTGCCTCACCTGCGGGAAGGCGGCCGGTGGGTCATCGGATGTGCACTGGGCGGATACGGAGGTGTTCGATGTACGCCGTCCGTACCTGCACAACACGCAGATGACCGGATCCGCGATGCACACAGTCGCGCACTTCCGCCGGCCTACCGCCCTGGCTCACCAAGCCGGGCTTCGCTCGCGACTCCAGTCCGATCGACTTCGGGGGGCCGCCGACCGCGCCCGTGTACAAGTACCACGGCACGGCCGACGGGTTCCTGACAGTCGGAGCAGCACGAGAACTGGCGTCGCGCTGTCGCGGGGGCGCCCATGTCGCACTCGCCGAACACGAGGGCGGACGCATGGGAGTGAGCAGGCGTATGGCGTCGCCGGCGCCGTAGCGTTCCTGCACCGCCACCTTGCGGGACGGCCTCACGGCGACTTGCGAGAGGGGCACACATGAGACGGCGTCAGCGGCACATCGTTCACGCGGCGCCACGGGGACGTGGTCCACGATGGTTCCGCTGGGCCCTCGCACCCGGACATTGCTTCTGGCAGTGCCTGGCGACGGGGGGTCTTGCTGTGTTCGCGGGGAGGCGCTGGTCGGACCATCGCCGCCCGCGGATCCATCGGTCGGCATCGACGGCGTAGGAAGGGATCTCCCGGTCGAATCGGCCTTCGTCTCCGTCAGGAAGATCCGAGGATCTCCATGACTCATCGACACCATGGCGTGCCCAGCAGCGACAGGTCACTGGTCGGAGAGCGGGCGGCACATCGTGCCTCTACCGGGCTCGGCTGATGCGCAGCGTCGCGATCTCGAAAGGCCGCAGAACCAGTTCGATGGTCTCGTGCGAATGCCATGTCCGCTGGTCGAGGTCACGTTCCAGCAGGTCGGTCAACGAGGCCGCGGCGAAGGGAAAGTTGGGATGGATGACCGCGCCGGCGCGTGACCCACCCGCTTCGTAGAGTCGCACGATGAGGTCGCCTGAACGGTCCTCGGCCAGTTTGATCGCTTCCACGAAGACGGAATCCGCGGAGACGGTGACCACAGGCTCGACGCCCTGGTGGGCGTCGTCCAGGATGCGGGTCGGCAGATTCGTACGGTAACCGGTGGATGCCGCGTCGATGACGCCGCCCACGACACCGAGAACGGTACGCAGGACGTGGACGCCTTGATCGGCTTCCGGATCGGGGTACTTCGGTGCTCGGAGCAGCGACTCTCGCACCACCGTGGTGGTTCCGCCATCGTCCCGTACGGTACGAGTGATGTCGTGACCGTAGGTCGAGGTGTTGGCGACCACGGCACCGAAGTCGCCCTCCGCCACATGGACCCAGCGGTGCGCAACCGTCTCGAATCGTGCGTGGTCCCAGGAGGTGTTGACGAAAGTAGGGCGTCGGACGTGGCCGAACTGGATCTCCGATGCCGCTTCGTCGGCGCGCAGGTCCAGCGGGAAGGCGAGCTTGAGAAGCTTCTCCTGTTCGTGCCAGTCGACCACGGTCTCGATCTGCAGCTCGCCGTCGTCCTCTGCCAGCCAGTAGCGCTGGGTGAACGATGACTTTCCGTAGGTGTGGTGCACCACGAGGGTCCGGTCGACGATCTCGACGGAGTCCGGGGTGCGCAACTCGGTCATCGAGCGCCGGTAGGCGCGGTCGATGTCCCAGGCCTCGAACATGTTGGGGATGTCACGGAAGATCTGCAGGACGGACGCTGCCTGACCCGGAGCGATCAGTTCCCGGCCCGTTTTGCGGTCGACGTACGAGATCAGCTGTCCGTCCGCGTCGAAGCGCGTGGTGACATGGCCGTTCTGCAGCACGTACCCGGAGTCGGTCCGAGCGTGAATGACCACGGCATCCTGCGGGGCCGAGTCAGCGGTCACGGCGCCGAGGGCCGGACTGCTCCCGACCGTCACCGGGGCGGCGTTGAAGACAACCCGCTCGCTGCCGTGACCGGCAAGGGCCCGCTGCGCCGTTTCGATCAGAGCCTCCAGGCGGACCGCCACCTCCTGGTAGATCTCCTCGGCCTCGTCATGCACCCAGGCGATGGCCGATCCGGGCAGGATGTCGTGGAACTGCTGCAGCAGAACCGTCTGCCAGATCGACTCGAACTCGTCATACGGGTAGTCGATCAGCCCGCGGACCGCCGCGGTCACACTCCACAGTTCGGCCTCGCGCAGGAGATGTTCGCTGCGCCGGTTGCCCTGCTTCGTCTTGGCCTGGCTCGTGTAGGTGCCGCGGTGTGCCTCCAGGTACATCTCGCCGTACCAGACGGCCGGTTGGGCCAGCGTCTCCTTGGCCTCGTCGAAGAACCGCGTGGGTGAGCCGAGCGTGACGCGGGGGGCGCCTTCGAGGTTGCGGTTGCGGTGGGCGGCGGCCAGCATCGCCGGGGTGGGGCCGCCTCCGCCGTCGGACCAGCCGAAGAGTGTCAGGGACGTGTTCGAGGCGCCCTGCTCGGCGTACTGCTTCTGCGCCTTCGCCAGGTCACCGGCTCCGAGGTCGGAGCCGTAGGTGTCGTTCGGCGGGAAGTGGGTGAAGATCCGGGTGCCGTCGAGTCCTTCCCAGAGGAAGGTGTGGTGGGGCATCCGATTGGTGTCGTTCCAGGAGAGTTTCTGCGTCAGGAAACTGTCCGTGCCGGCGCCGCGTGCGATCTGGGGCAACGCCGCGGTGAAACCGAACGAGTCCGGCAGCCATGCCTCCCGGGACAGGGCACCGAATTCGCGGAGGAAGAAGTTCTGTCCCAGCAGGAACTGCCGTACGAGGGCTTCACCGCCGGGCATGTTGGTGTCACTCTCGACCCACATACCGCCGACCGGTATGAACCGCCCTTCGTGGACCCTGGTCCGGATCCGCTCGAACAGCTCCGGGTAGAACTGCTTGACCCAGGCGAACTGTTGAGCGCTGGTGGCGGCGAAGACGAAGTCGGGATCGGCGTCCATCAGGGTCAGTACGTTCGAGAAGGTGCGTGCCGCCTTGCGGACCGTCTCCCGGGTGGGCCAGAGCCAGGCGGAGTCCAGGTGCGCGTGCCCCACCGCCACGATCGAGTGGGCACTTGAGTGGGCGGGAGAGGTGAGGACCTCACTCAGTTCGCCCGCGGCCGCTGTGGTCGTGCCGGTGACGTCGTCGGGATCGAGGACGTCACACATCCGCTCCAGCGCGTGGCGGATCGCCGCGCGGCGCGGGGAGGCAGGATCGAGCTGACCCATGAGTCCCATGAGCGCGGAGACATCCTGGAGCAGCGAGTCCACGGCGAGATCGCGTTCCACCAGGGCAAGTTTGCGCAGTGTGTAGATGGGTTCGGTGCCGGCCGTGGCCTTGTCACCCAGGTGCACCGTGTGCGACCTGGTGGGTGCGGCGAAGCCCGAGGGCAGCGGCGCGCCTCCGGCCGCCGAGGCAAGAGTGGTGACGAAGAAGTGCTCAAGCAGGTTGGGATTGGATGCGGCTTCGATGTAGAAGTCGATCTCCGTGGTTCGCTCCGGATCGACGTCGATCACATGATTGAAGGGCTCGATGCCCTTCACGATCGAGCCGTCGGGTCGGTACACCATGCCTTCGGCCTGGAATGCCGGCAGCAGACCGCTGAATCCCAGATCCACGAGCAACTGGACGGCCGTGCCCTCGCGCCCCCATCCGGCAGGCATCTCGCCGGTCACGTGGAACCACGTGGTGCCCCACGGTTTGCTCCATCGTTGCCCAACGGAGAACGGGTTGAAGGGCTGGTCGACGGCTTCCGCGAAGGGAACGGGTTCGTCGGGGACCTCCCACGCCGTCACCGTCAGGGGCGCGGTCCGTCGGAAGAGGTTCGGGGCTAGCCGGGAGCTGACCACATTGCCGATGCGGAGCTGCGCCTGAGTGTCGTCGTCAAACATGTCCGCACGCTAACACCAAAAAGCTCCACGTGGAACTTTTTCTTTCGCTAGTGTTTGCATCGCTGCACACCGAGCGACGGAAGGGCTGCCCAGAATGACCAAGGAAGACGGGGGAAAGGTGTCCCCGCTGTCGGGCACCGGGTCTCGCGGGCGCTACCCGAAGGGGATCCTCCGTCGCCAGCAGATCCTCGACCGCACGGTCGAGGTCTTCGCCGATCTCGGGTTCGAGGGAACGTCACTGCGCGCGATCGGTGAAGCCATCGGCGTGAGCCATGCCGCACTGCGGCGATATTTCGAGACTCGCGAGGACCTCTTCCTGGAGGTACTGCGGGAGAAGGACCGGCAAGCGCTGGCGGCGGCTCACGACAGCGGCCTGGAGCCGGGGTTCGCCGCGCTCGCCGCCAACTACGTACTCAAGACACCGGGTCTCATGGCCTTGCGGCACAGCATGGTGGCACGCGCACTGGAGCCGGGTTACGGCAGCTCGCGCGAGTTCTTCCGCGCCCGCTATCGGTCGATCCGGGCGGAAGCCAGGCTCATCCTCGAATTCCACCGAGACCGTGGGACCCTGCGCAGCGACATCCCCCTCGACACGGCGGCCTCGCTGCTGGTCGCGGCGATGGACGGCCTGTCCACGCAGGCGCTGCTCGACACCGAGGCGGACATGTCCGCCGGCATGGCCCTGCTGGAGCACCTGCTGGAAACGCAGACCGCCGAAGGTTCCCGACAGGCCTGACCGGCGTCGAACCTGGCCTCGCAAGCATTTCACCAGCCTGGAGGGCTGTTCGGCACCACCTCATGAAGAAAAAGTTCCACCTGGAACAATTCGGTGTTACGGTTCGCCCACGTTGACGCACCTGCCGCGTCTACCTCAGCCAGAGGACCTTGATGTGGACGAATCAAGCAGCACCCCTGTCACCACCGGCACCGATCCAAGACCCTCGGTATTGCCCCCTACTCCCCCGCGGTACGCCGTAAGGCCGCCGTCCAAGTACGCCGCCGCTGCGATACCTCTCGCACTGCTCGGCTGGTCGATCGCCCTGGTCCCGCCTCTGGCGATCACCATCGCTCTGCGGCTGCGCGAGCTCGACCGCGCCGACTCGGCCGCGAACCTCGGGCTCGTCCTGGGTGTGGGCGCCTTCTTCTCGTTCGTCACCAACCCGCTCGCCGGGCGGCTGTCCGACCGGACCATGAGCCGCCACGGGATGCGGAAGCCGTGGATCCTCGCCGGAGCCCTCATCAGCTACGTCGGCATCGCCGTCATCGCGTACGCACCGAACGTCTTGTTCGTCCTGCTCGGGTGGAGCGTCGCACAGGTCGGCCTCAACTTCGCACTCGCCGCCCTGATAGCGATGCTGCCCGACCAGGTGGAACCTCACCGCCGCGGTCGCGTCGCGTCCTTCATCAGCCTGGCCCAGAACGTAGGCGGGGTCGGCGCGACGTTCCTGGTGCAGCTCTTCCCGATCGGGACCCTTCAGGTCCTCGTTCCGAGCCTGTTCGGCCTCGTACTCATGCTCGGCGCGATCGCCCCGATCAAGGACCGCACCCGGACCGAACGCCCGGCCGAGCAGTTCGACATGAAGGCGTTGTTCGGCTCCTTCGTGTTCAACCCCCGCCGGTATCCCGACCTCGGCTGGGCTTGGCTGACCCGGTTCTTCCTCAACACCACGCAGTTCACCGCCACCGGCTACCTGACGTACTTCCTGATAGCGAACTTCGACGTGAGTGACGCCGAAGCACCGACCAAGGTGTTCCAAGCCGTGCTCGCCAATGCGGTAGGCCTGCTCCTCGTCACTCCGGTACTCGGCTGGCTCTCCGACAAGGTCGGCCGACGCAAGCCGTTCGTCATCACCGCATCCCTCATAGCGACCGCCGGCCTCGCCCTCATCGCACTGTCCACGTCGATACCCATGCTGCTGCTCGGCCAGCTCATCCTGGGCGCGGGAACCGGCGCGTTCTTCGCCGTCGAACTCGCTCTGCTCGCGGACGTCCTGCCGAACGAGGAGACCGCGGGCAAGGACCTCGGCGTCGCCAACCTCGCCCAGTCGCTGCCCCAGTCGATCATCCCCATCGCGGCCCCGGGCGTCATCGGCGCGTTCGGCTACCCCGGCCTGTTCTTGGGAGGAGCCGTGTTCGGACTCCTCGGCGCCTTCAGCGTCACCCGGGTCCGAAAGGTCCGCTGAGGAGCGGGCGCCCCGCCCTCCTGGACAACTGAGGCCGGCACTCGGGCCCCAGAACGGCGAGACGCCGGTGAGCGCTCCAACACGGCAGCGCGGCTGGGCCGCCGGTTCGATGCCCTTGTCAGTGAGCGCCCCGCCGGAGGCCCGGCATGTCACGCATGTGTGATGCCGCAGTGCGGTGGCATCGAGGCGGCTGACAGTCAGCAAGCCGGCGACCTCATGATCACCCGCTCCTGCCAGGGCCGGCGAGAGCACGCCACGGCCCACCGGAGCGGCACGTCTCGGCACCGTCCGCCAGCACTCCATCGGGGCAGAACGTTCGGTCTTGACTCGATGGAGTCAGCGGCTTAGGGTAACCATGCGCAGTGAATGATTTATTCACAGGAGAAGCCCGAATTTAGTCGTGGCGCGACGAGAATTCATGCTGCCTGACGACCCGGGACAAACCCCAAGGCGCCCTGCAAGCCTTATGTCCGGTCTGGACGTAGAAAAGCACCAAGGGGCACGGTGGACAAGAGTACCGAACGCAGTGGCTTCTGCCCTTCCTGGGGACCGCTACCAGACTTCTTGGATCCGCCACCCCTGCCCGACGATGTCAAAATGCAGTGGGCAAAGGCCCCCAGTGGCGCGGGCATGTGGGTCGTCAGCGATTATCATCTCGCGCGCCAGATACTCTCCGACAAGCGGTTCAGCAGATCCCTGGCGGCTGGTCCGGAGGGTGCCAAGATGGGCATCACCGATCCCTCCCCGGAATCCATCATCAGTATGGACGGCCAGGAGCATGCGCAACTTCGCAGACTCGTCGCCGGGACGTTCACGCAGTCACGGGTTGCGGAACTGCAGCCTTTCGTCGAAAGTCTCGTCACAGAGCTGTTGGACGACGTGGCGAGTCGAGGTCCGCAGGGCGACCTCGTATCCGGACTTGCCGTACCGCTCCCCATACACGTCATATGCCATGTCATGGGAATTCCGTTAGAAGACAGAAACTACTTCGCTGGGCACGTCGCGGTCTTGTTCGACCTGACCAGCGCGCCGGTTGACGGCGAGGACCGCACCTTGAGCCTGATCCGCTACATGATGAGCCTGATTGCCCGCAAGAGGAAAGAAAAGAAGCGCGGTGCAGATCTGATCAGCGTGCTGATCGAGGCGTGCGACAGATACGGAAAACTGACCAACCGGGCCATGGTCACACTCTGCCTCGCCATCCTCATGGCAGGCTACGAAACGACAGTCGACCAGATCTCGCTGACCATCCTTGATCTACTGAGTCGACCCGAGAAGGCTGACGCACTGCGGAACACGCCGTCCCTGATTCCGGAATTCGTCGAAGACACATTGCGCACCAATCCCGCAGTCACCACAACTTTCGCACGAATGGCGACGGAGTCCGTCGAAATGGCCGGATTGACCATCGGGCCGGGAGAAGCAGTGGTCGTGGACGTCTTGGGCGCAAACTACGGCCTCCCCGAGGCCGACGTGAAAAACTCATTTCGGCCCATTCACCTCACCTTCGGGCACGGGGTGCATCGCTGTTTGGGGTCGCACCTCGCAAAGATCCAGCTGACCGAAGCGGTTCGAGGGGTGCTCACCCGTCTGCCGCCTGTTTCCCTGGCAGAAGACCTACACGCCCTGGACTGGAAAACCGGTCATGCGACCCGCGGCCTCAATCGTCTTCTTGTCTCGTGGTGACCACCGTGCGCCACACGGCCCCGGGACATGCCGTCTCCAGGAGAACTGTGCACCGCGCCGCCAGCGGAGCCTCGCGCCACTGCCCCGTCACGACACTTGTCGATCGACTGTCCTCAGCCGTACGACAGCTGGCGCTCGTCCGTCGTCCCACGTCGTCCTAGCATTCGGCCGAGACCCGCCCATCGGCTCTGGGAGATCCATGAAACAGGAGCACACGACGACGCAGCCCGCCTTTGCGGCCGAGTACGCCCAGGCGCTGGTGTGGGAGCAGCATTGCTGCCTTCCGCTCGACCCGGACACCCGCGTCGACGAGTTGTGGCGTTACGCCGAAGCCGGCGCCTCATTCGTCTCGGTGAACGTGGGCTACGCGCCTCACGACATCGCCGACACGATCAAGGTGATCTCCTCCTTCCGCCGTCACGTGCTCACGAACCCTGACCGTTACGTCATGGCCGACTCGGCCGACGACGTACGTCAGGCCAAGGCCACCGGGCGCCTCGCGGTCGCGTTCGATCTTGAGGACACGCGTCCGTTGGGTGGACGCATCGACACCGTACAGACCTACTACGACCTCGGTGTCCGGACCATGCTGCTCACGTACAACCAGCGGAACGCGGCTGGTTCGGGGTGCCACGACGACTCCGACGGCGGTCTGACCGAGTTCGGCAGAGAGGTGGTGGCGGAGATGAATCGTGTGGGCATGGTCGTCGACGCAACCCATTGTTCCTATCGCACGTCGATGGATGTCTTCGCCGCCTCGACGGCACCTGTCGTGCTTTCCCATTCGGCGACGCGTGCGGTCCATGACCATCAGCGCAACGTGTGGGACGACCAGATCCAGGCATGCGCTGAGACGGGTGGTGTCATCGGCATCAACGGGGTCGGCATCTTCCTGGGTGCCAACGACACCAGCACCGAGGCGCTTGTCCGCCACATCGACCACGCCGTGGACCTGGTCGGCTGGGAGCACGTGGGTCTTGGACTCGACTTCTGCTTCGAGGCCGACGATCTCAACGAGGAGCTGGCTCAGAACCCCGATCTGTTCCCACCGAGTTATGCGAAGTGGGATCGCATTGACTTCGTCGAGCCGGAGCGACTGCCGGCCATCGCGACGGCACTGGCGGATCGCTCCTATCCGACCGAGGCCATCCGGGGCATCCTCGGCGAGAACTTCCTCCGTGTGGCGGAGAACGTCTGGCGCTGAACGCAAGTGCTTGGCCGCGTGGGAGGAATCAAGGCAACGTGCTCATCCTTTCGGAAGAACACGGGCGATCGTGGAAGGAACACAATGTCACTCCTGTTGACTGGCGCGACTGTCATCGACGGCGTCTCCGAGACGGGTATCGACGGTCGGTCGATCCTCGTTGAGAACGGTCGCATCGTGGCCATCGGCCGCCCGGATGAGCTCACGGTCCCGGCGGACACCGAGACGATCGATTTCAGCGGAAAGTTCATCATTCCTGGATTGATGAACGCCAACGTGCACCTGTTCATCAACGCTCTTTTCGAAACGCTCGTTCGATACGAGGGGCGTTACGATGACTTGATCGCAGAGGCCGCCCAGGTCGCACTCCGGGCCGGCATGACGACAGTGTTCGACACATGGGGGCCGCGGCGTGCGCTCATGTCGGTCCGTGACAGGATCGAACGGGGCGAGATCGTCGGCAGCCGTATTCGTTGCGCGGGAAACATCATCGGATTCGACGGCCCGTTTTCCGGAGACTTCGATTCGAGAATCCCGGGTATCGGCACCACTCATTTCGTCGACCGAGTAAATGCCACGTGGGTCGAGAACACTGGGCGACACTTGATGTGGCTCACGCCGGAAGCGGTCGGGGACGAGGTTCGTCAATACATCGGACACGGGATCGACTTCGTCAAGTATGCGTCGAACGAGCACGGCGGTACATCAGCCGGCGCCTTCATCCAGTTCTCGGAACGAACGCAGCGCGCCATCGTCGAGGAAGCTCATCGTGCCGGGTTGACCGTGCAGTCGCACACCTCGTCGGTCGAAGGGCTTCGGATGTCGATCGAGGCGGGGTGCGACCTCGTGCAGCACTGCAACATGACCGGGCCGACCGAGATCCCGCGTGAAACCCTTGAGCTCCTCGCACAGGGCGAGTGCGGCGCCGTCGTCTTTCCGCTCACCGATCACGGTCTGGCGCATCTCAAGGAATCCGTCTCGGACCATGAATGGACGATGTGGAAGGCATCGGATGCCAATGCCCGCACTCTCATCGAGTCCGGTGCGATGATTCTCCTCGCCAATGACGGAGGGATTTTCGCTCCGGAAGTCATGCAGGAGCCCCTGATCAAGGGCACCTGGAACGGACTGCCCGAGGAGGAGGCTCTGGGCCGGCTGGCGTCAGGTCACTTCGTCTGGCTGAGAGCCATGGAGGAGAAGGGCATGTCGCCGATCGATCTGCTCCGTGCGGCGACGCGCAACATTGCCAAGGCCTACAAGGTCGACGCTGATCTCGGGACGCTCGAAGTGGGTAAGGTCGCCGACATGCTTGTCCTCGACGAGGACCCTTTGCAGGGCGCCAAAAACTACGAAAGCATCCACGCCGTGTTCAAGGGCGGTGCTCTGGTAGACCGTGACGCGCTCCCGGAACGACCGATTCTCACTGCCGAGCTGCCGGCTCCAGTTGAGGAAGAGGCTCGCTTCAAGAGATCTCTCCATCACGGTGAGCGCCTTCCGGGTTGCCCCACCTGCCTCAACGGAACGCACTGACAGCCGGAAGGTGGACTGCCCGCCTTCGACAGCGATACCCACAGGGCACAGTGGCCAGGGC